>JBHJOU010000417.1:0-2462 GCA_050329355.1 Rivularia sp. (in: cyanobacteria) | reverse complement strand
ATTATCACTTACTGCAACAAACCGTATATTAACCTATATTAATATTTATTTTCTTTCCAATTTTCTCATCTATTTTGATAATTCAACCTACTTTTTTTCTCCAAATCCTCTGGTACATTATTCAAGGTAAGCAATTACTCTGAGATAAAAGTAAACTGAGCTACATTTTATTGTACCAAAACTAACTATGAATACACAATCTCGACAAATTATCAAATTAGATGAAGTCTATAGTACAACAAAATCTACTAAGCTGGGTGGTTATTTTTTCCGCAAGGTAAAAAATTTGAAATCAACTTTTAATTTGGTGGAAGTTCCCAAAAAAGCTGATAAATCTTTAATTTTATTGGTAACAAGTTGTGTTGTCTTTTTGGCTCTGACGATTGGTATTTTCTTACACAGATTTGATCAACTCGCATATGAATTCACCCCAGGATATGGGAATGTAGCGATAACAACTAACGTATATCGCCAACAGGTGCTATCAGATTATCTGAAAACGATGACAGCAACAATTTTACAAGAAAATCCCCAGGCAATTAGAAAAAAAGCGGTTACTTTTCGAGCAATTACTCAAGCAACTTTAGAGGAACTTGACCCGATACGCAAGGGTTTTGTAATTATGTTTTTACAAGATGCCAAATTACTGCAAATTTCCGCAAAAAAACAAGTATCTTTGTTAATTGGTGTAAACTTATCTGGAGTTAACCTACAAGGAATAAATTTTCGGTTCAATAATTTGCAAGGTGTTAATTTTCAGCATGCGGATTTGCGTGGTGCTGATTTACGTCGAACTAAATTAAACAATGCTAATTTAACTAATTCTTGTTATAACAATTACACTTTATTTGACAAAAAATTTGACCCAGTTGCAGCAAAAATGAGAAAAATCGAACAATCTCAAATATGTTCTTAATCATGCTGGTTTTTTCACAGATATTATTGTTTTTTTGATAATAAGTTCTGAAAATCGATGGAATTGCAACAGCCATATATCCTTACAAAACGCTTATTGTTACGACTGGCTAATCAGGAAGATGTACCATTAATTATCAAATATTATACTGACAATCAAGCTTATCTGACTCCTTTTTATCCTGTATGGTCGGAATCTTTTTTTACAGAAGCATATTGGCATAATGAAGTAGAAAGAGCAATCAACGAATTTATCCAAGAACAGTCATTAAGATTGCTGATTTTTTCTCAAACTGAGTCTACAATAATTGGAACTATTAATTTCCGCAATTTTATTCGCAGTAGCGCACAATTTTGTACTGTCGGTTACAGTTTAGCTGAAAAAGAACAAGGTAAGGGTTATATGACAGAAGCCCTACAAGCTAGCATTGATTATGTATTTAATGAGTTAAAAATGCATCGGATTATGGCAAATTATATGCCTCATAATCAAAGTAGTGGTAATTTGCTCAAAAGGTTAGGATTTGTGGTAGAAGGTTATGCTAGAGATTATTTATTAATTAATGGTGAATGGCAAGACCATATTTTAACAAGTTTGATTAATCCTAAATGGGAAGCTTAAAAATTCAGACTAAAGTTAGAAAAATTTGACAAATAGAGAATCATAAATTCAAAATCGATTAGCATAGCGTGTACGTAAGAGATAATTCAAAATCTAAAATCTAAAATCTAAAATCCAAAATTAATTAAGGGGTTTCTCTCAATGTTTAGTAAATCAACAAAGCGTCTGTCCGTATTTTTGAGTGCTGCACTTCTTAGTGTGTTTTTAACTGGAATTTCTGCCAAAAAAGCCGAAGCCTTAATACCTAGATATATTTTAATCCCACTGACAATACAAGCAACTGGCTATGCAGTACCACGTGTTTATAAAAGACTGACTCCGCAACAGCGCAAACAAGTAGACGCGATTCGCGACGAAGCATTTACACAAATTGGTAACGTCTTTACTAAAGCGCAACGCAGTCAAGTTATGCAATCGTTAAAAACAAAAGAAGGAAGAACAAAAATAATTCAATCGATGAAATTAACACCAAAACAAAAAGCTCGTATTCAATCAATAGTTAAAACATCTCGTCAAAGAATTAATGCGATTGTTGGTGAATAATTAAATTTTTTCTGGGGGGGTAAGAAGTCGGGTTTTTATGATGATTATAAGTTTGTTACGAATATTTCTAGTAAAAACCAAACTTCTATAATTATCGTCAAAATCAAAAATAGTATTATTGATTTTTATTCAACTTTTTCCCTTGAATACCAACTGATTAATAACTAGAGCATGATCAGAATTTGCATTATGTCCAACATCAACTCCTGCAACTTGAAAATGCTTACTAACAAAGCAATGATCGATAGGAATACTAAAATATTTGGCTCTTCAGTACAAAGGGATGCTAAAAATATAATAAAAAGCTATTAAATGAACAAGAATAGCGCAAATTGACTTGTTGGTGCGGCGAATTGAACTACCGCTGGGCTTGATTCGATTG
>JBHJOU010000749.1:0-2603 GCA_050329355.1 Rivularia sp. (in: cyanobacteria) | reverse complement strand
TTTGAATAAAGCTTTTAATTGCTCTAGTTTTTCTATATACATCATGTCCCAATCCAAGGGCAAAATTATAATTTAATACCACTTTATTTCTTCTATTTTAAGATAAATATAAGTAATCGCATAGAAGTCGGGTTTTTACGATTTAAATATCCGTAACACCACAAAAGACTCATAAAAACCGGACTTGTTACTCCACAGTTATAGAAATCGGGTTTTTAGGTAAATTATAGGTAATATCATCAAACACTTATAAAAACCTGACTTCTTAGTCCACAATTGTTTTAACAATTTTTTCTAAAAGCGGTAAATCAATCGGTTTAGATATATAATCATTTACTCCTGCTGCCAAACAAGTATCGCGATCGCCTTTCATTGCCATTGCAGTTTGAGCGACAATGGGAATATGAGAATATTGTGGATTTTCTCGTAACTGCTTAACTAATGCCAGACCATTGTCATCTGGTAAAATAATATCCATTAAAATCAGGAAATAATGCTGCTGTTTTAAAGCATCCCACATTTGAACTGCGGTTTTGACCCAAGTTACTTGATATTCCAATCTTTCTAGAAAAGTTTTAATTAATTGAGCGTTGGGTATGTCATCCTCCACAAGTAAGATATTTGAGGATTTTTCTGCTGTATGTGTCGCGATTTTGCGATTAGTACAACTAGTTTGTTGGAGTTGACATTCTTCAACTGTATCGGTTACTTCAGCAACTTGATTTTGTGTTAAGGGAAGCACAATCGTAAAATACGAACCTTTTCCGACAACGGATTTTACTTCAACCCAACCTCCGTGGATTTCCACCAATTTACGAGTCACCGTTAAACCTAAACCCGTACCTTCTTGACTCGAAGCATCGTTATCGTTAAAAACTTGAAAATATGGCTGAAACAGTTCGCTCTGATTTTCTTCGGAAATCCCAATTCCGGTGTCCCAAACTGTGAAACGCATAAATTCATTTTTGTCTTGAAGGGGCTTAACTTCTAAACCAACTGTTCCGGTTTTAGTAAACTTTACTGCATTAAAAAGTAAATTTAAAAGTATTTGCTTGAGTCTTAAGGGGTCAGCTACTATATTTGTCACATTATCGTCTATTTCTAGACGCATTTGTAAACCTTTATTTGCAGCTTTTTCTTTTACCAGTGCTAATACATTACGACACAGTTGTGGTACATCAATTTTCTCCCAATTAACTTCTAACTGGTTCGCTTCAATTTTAGATAAATCAAGAATATCGTTAATTAAAGCCAGAAGATGTTTACCGCTAGACTGAATAATGTTTAAATATTCGTGATGACGCTGCCTGTTTGGGTCATAACCCTGAGCTAACAGCAAATGGGTAAAACCAATAATCGAACTCAAAGGAGTACGAATCTCATGGCTCGTATTTGCCAAAAATTGGTTTTTCAGTTGATTGGTACGCTGTAACTCTTGATTGCCATTATTTAGTTGCTGTGCTTGCTGCTGCAATAACTCGATTTGTTTGACTTGGGTTAAAGCTACCATACACATTTGTGCAGCTTTTTCCATTAATTTTGGTATTTGTTCGGTAACATTTAAAGAAGAAGAATTTATCGAAGATTTTTCACAAATAATTAACCAGCCAACAGTTCCAAGAATATCATTACTCAAACACCAAGCAGTTTGTGGTTGTTGTTCCAATTGCTGCAATTCTGAGATATGTATCTCCGAATTTAACGTCAATTTTCTTTCTTGACCTTTATTCAGCGTTACAGTTAACGGTGATGATTGAATCGGAGTTGTTGAATCGCCAGAAATATAGCAAATCTTGCACAGAGATTGTTGTGGTTCAACAAGGGTGTTCGGTACGCGCTCAGAAAGGGCGATAGGCACGCGCTCAGAAAGGGCGATAGGCACGCGCCCTGGAAGGGCGATCGCAATTATGTTGGAATTAATTGCAATTGCAAGTTGGGTGACTACTGATTGAAAAATTTCTGCTGTAACGACTTCTTGTTTATCTTCAGTAAAAGCTAAACTTAAACAATTGTTAAGACGACTTTGCAGTTGATTCAAACTTCGTTCGAGCCACAACTCGACTCGAAGTTGTTCGATGGTTGTCAAAACTGTCGATGAGTGGGCATTTAGTTGTGAGTTCTGCTCTGGTAAGCTTGAATACTGCTGCATGGTCAACTTGACAGCTGAATAATTTTAATAGCTTCGCTTAAAAGGTGCTAAATAGACCTGAGTATATTAGCGCACAATTACTTCTATATATATAAACTAAAACTTGTAGTGTCAAATGTCACGAGAAAAAGACAACCAATTAAAATTAAAATCTGGTGTAGATTTTTTCTCAGATTTTTAAGAGGTTACTTACAATAGGCGAGAAAGTTAATACTGGATCGAAGTAACTTAACATCAAGGCAAATCAGCTTAAAACTAAGGTGTATCAAGTGTTACGACAATTAGATGAGATATTTATTTGAATTTCAGTAGGCTTTAATTTGTTTTTTTACAAGTTTGTTAAATTATTTTCACTGCTATTTAATATCATAAGCACAGTTTTCTGTATTTATATACACATATTTATATTTTTGATTTATGTTTTTGATGATGGCAGTTCTACTTATTGCGTTTG
>JBHJOU010000386.1:0-5363 GCA_050329355.1 Rivularia sp. (in: cyanobacteria) | reverse complement strand
ACCTTGGGAGCAAATGGTTGGCAAATTTTTTGGCGAGTCACAGTTCCCAATATTCGCTGGGGTTTGCTTTATGGCATTCTTTTGACTAATGCTAGAGCAATGGGTGAATTTGGTGCGGTATCCGTGGTATCGGGAAATATCGGTGGTCAAACCCAGAGTTTACCCCTATTTATTGAAGATGCTTACAAACAGTATCAAACCGAAGCTGCATTTTCAGCTGCGTTGATTTTGGCAATGTTAGCATTAGTAACTTTGGTAGTCAAAGAAATTCTGGAAAAGAAATCAGATCATTCGACCAAAAAAACGTTGTAATGTTCTGTCATATCAGTTCTTAAAATTTAGGGATAGATTGAATTATGTCTGCTAAAAACACCCTCACACACAAACAAATCCGTATTAGAATTCCTAAGAATTACCACGAAGAACCTGTTATCTCCCGTCTTGTTTCCGATTATGGTTTGGTAATTAATATCAGAGGTGCAATTTTGGGCGCTAATGCAGTTGGTGACGGTTGGTTTGATTTAGATTTACAAGGCACTAGCGAACAAATAGAGCTAGGAATTAGTTATTTAAACAGTTTGGCTTTACAAGTTTGGCATAACAACCAGACTAGCAGTTGGTAATCTATTGCTCATTTTCATCAACATAGTCCTCTTTTTACTTCTTTGGAATAACCTAGGACTTACGCACTGTACAAATTGATTATGGTATGCGTTTGTTAGTTGATGGTTGTTGAACAATAGACATCTCCGAAAATTAATTATGCGTTGTTTGAAACCCTTGTAGAGACGCGAAATTTCGCGTCTCTACATTCTTTTCCGGAGATGTCTAATGGGTAATTAATTGTCAACTGTCAACTGTCAACTGTCCCAATTATCTTTCCATATCCTGAAGTTCCTTATCAACTCCCTTTGTTAACACTTCACATCCCTCTTCTGTCACTAAAACATCATCTTCAATACGAATCCCAATTCCCATCCATTTATCATCAACTTGGGGTTGTTCTTCAGCGGGTTTGGCTCCGGGTACAATATAAATTCCTGGTTCCACTGTCAAAACTTGTCCCGGTTGCAAGATTAACGGGTTATCTTCACCATGTTGGTAAACTCCGACATCGTGGACATCTAAACCCAACCAATGTCCAGTACGATGCATATAATAAGGTTTATATTTTTCTTCTTCAATCAACTTATCAACTTCACCTTTGAGAATACCCAATTCCACCATTCCTTCTACAAGTACCCGTAAAGCGGTATCGTGAATTAAATTGTAGGCATTACCAGGTTTAACTTGAGCAATTGCTTGTTTTTGTGCTGATAAAACTAATTCATACAATATTTTTTGTTCTTCAGTAAATTTACCACCCACGGGAAATGTGCGAGTAATATCGGAGTTGTAATAATTATAAGAACAACCCGCATCAATTAAAAGTAAATCTCCGTCTTCCATTTGACGGTTGTTTTCGATGTAATGTAGGATGCAAGAATTAGCACCCGATGCCACAATTGAAGGATATGCAGGTCCCAAAGCACCGTGTTTTCTAAAAATGCGCTCCATCTCGGCTTGAATTTCGTATTCGTAAACACCCGGTTTCGCGATTTCAAAAGCTAAATTATGAGCTTCCACAGCAATATCGGCGGCTTTTCGCATTAATGCCAATTCCGATTCGGTTTTCACCATCCGCATACTGTGTAAAATAGTGCAAGTATCTTGAATTGCCGTGGGACCTATACCACGTTTGGGATAAACTCGCAATAACCTTTGGTAATGATTAAGGACAGTTTGGTTAAAAGATTTATCTCGTCCGAAACGGTAATAAATTCTATCTGCGTTTGATAAATATTGGGGTAATTTTTCATTTAATTCATTGATGGGGTAAGCTTCATCAGCCCCGTAAATTGATTTTGCTGCATCTACCCCAGTCACATAACCGCTCCAAACTTCCTTGGTGATATCTTTGGGTTGTACGAACAATATAAATTTATGTTCTTGATGATGAGGAGCTAAAACCGCTACAGCTTCGGCTTCATTAAGTCCAGTTAAATATAAAAAGTCACTATCTTGACGGTAAGCGTATTCTACATCATTGTGCATTACAGCCATAGGCGCACTGCGAAAAATTGCTGTACCGCTACCAATCTTTGACATTAATGCTTCCCGACGCTGCCGATATTCTGCTTGCATAGTGATCTGATATGGTGTTGTATGTTTCTAAGGTAATATATTCGCACCTCATGGGGAGGGAGCAGAGGGAGAAACTTTTTTCAAAATCTCAAGTTTTGGTAACTTAGATAAAATTGCGATCGCAAAGCATAAAAATCAGGACTTACCCATAAATTCATTTCTAGAATCCGGGTTTCTTCATTGATAGATTGCAATAATAAAGAAGATTTTGCCTAGAAACCCGGTTGATGCAGCCTAAGTCTTAAAAATCCAAAAGAAAAATACAAGATTATTGCCAATATGGCAACCATTTTATTAAAAAATAAATTTAAATGTTTGGTATTTCATCTAGATTCTTCATCTTATATGAAGAAATATAAGTACTAAATTAATGCCTACACATATCAAAAAGTATAACCGTTTAGATGCACTGCTGGCTTTACGGGGTTTTGCCTGTTTAATGGTAGTAATTATTCATTGCGCTCCGCCGAGAAAATCAATTATTTACAAAGGTTTTGATGTCAGTTGGTTAATGTTTAGTCATGGGGCAGTAGCAGTTTGGATCTTCTTTGTTTTATCGGGTTATTTGATGGGTAAAGCCTTTTATAATCAACGTTACACCGCTGATATAGTAGGAGTTATGAGCTTTTGGCGCAATCGTGTTTTAAGAATTTTTCCGCTTTATTATTTTGCTATACTAATTTTATCTATATTTGTTTATCCGGAAGTTATCAAGTTTGATAATTGGGGTTATCTATTCAGAATATTTACATTTACTTATCATCCATATATAGGAATAGAACCC
Source organism: Rivularia sp. (in: cyanobacteria) (assembly GCA_050329355.1). GTDB lineage: Bacteria > Cyanobacteriota > Cyanobacteriia > Cyanobacteriales > Nostocaceae > Rivularia. The sequence goes on along the minus strand of JBHJOU010000386.1, from coordinate 2,395 downwards.
GTAAAATTTAATGATGTTTTTTGGTCTTTATCAACAGAAGTACAGTTTTATCTATTTGTCCCTTTTATTTACAGTTTAATTCCAAATAATTTAAATCAAGAAAATCAACCAAATAAACAACATAAAATATTTGTAGCAACTTTAGCAATAGTTTTAACAACTTTTATTTTTAGAAGCTTATTATGGATAACTTTTAAAACACAAATAACTCAAGAAATGGGATATGCATTTAAATATTGGTATACTCCCTTGATTGTCAATCTCGATTTATTTTTATGTGGATTTTTACTAAATGAATTTTTAAAAAATTATCAACCAGATTATTTGAATCAATTAAAATCATTAATCATCAAATATTTTGCTGTCATACTGATAATTTTATTGTATTTATTCACCGCATATCATTTATATCATCAAGAATTGTGGAACTTACCGAATCGTAACGGTGGATGGAGAACATCAACAACAATTTTAATACTCCAACCATTAACAGCAATTATCACCTCATTTTTTATATTCGCTTTTGAAAAAGATATTTATCAAGATTTTGCTAAACATGAAAAATTATCATTCAGGGCTATTTTAAAAAATCCTCTGAGAATATTAGAAGTCATTGGTAACTTATCATACGGTATTTATATTTGGCATATGCCAATTATTACTAGAATTTACGATATTTTCACCTCAGAAATACCTATAGAAGCGTTTTATATTAGATTAACAGCAACCTTGATTTTATCAACTATATTGGCAACAGTTACTTACTACTTAGTTGAATTACCTTTTTCAAAATGGAAGATTTATCAAAGAATAGCCAGAGAATAAAATTCCCTGTCTGAAAGCGAAAGTCGTCTGAAGACGACTAAATTTAAATGTCGCGATTTAAACAAATTATTTCTAGTCCTCTTTTAGAGGAATTATGTTATTAGACGGGGAATTCTATTCCCCGGCTGAAATTTGACGACAAACGGGCAATTATATTCTTTTTGTTTATAATAAACATTTTAAAATATGACCAATAACACTTGTAATTTTGCCAAAAATAATTAGAATTCACAATCATCATTAAAAAATATAATTTTCCAACATTAAAAAAAAATAGTAGATGTTCTAAATTAACAGAATCTTTGCAAAAACAAAGATAAAAGAGAGATGAAAGCTGGTAATAAATAAAAACAATGCTGGAATCTACAAATCCCTTACAAGATAAAAGTACATTACAATCTGCGACAATCCAAAATAATAGTTTTGCTCCAGAGACTGATTTAAATACCTTAAATTTAACTGGTTCTTCACAATCATTATTGACTTCATCAATAGATTCTCAACAGAATCCTAATCCTAGTCCTTATATTAGCAGTCCGGCAGTTTTTGCGGATTTTAATGGGGATGGTAAACAAGATAAATTTTGGCGTAACACCCAAACGGGTGAAAATGCTATTTGGTTGATGGATGGTTCTAATCCTACTGGTGCTGCTGTCAATTCTTTGGGTACAGAATGGGATTACAGTATTGGTGATTTCAACGGCGATGGTAAAACCGATTTAATATGGCGCAATCAAAATTCCGGAGAAAATCTACTTTGGTTGATGGATGGTAGTCAGATTGTATCTGAGACTTCTTTAGACACCCTCGGCAGCGAATGGGATTACAGTATTGCAGATTTCAATGGTGATGGTAAAACCGATTTACTATGGCGGAATCAAAATACGGGTGAAAATGCCGGTTGGTTGATGGATGGTGCTAGCGTTACTAGTGCAGATTTTCTACCGCAGTTAGATTCATCATGGACTTATACGGTTGGGAATTTTACTCCTAATTTCAATACCGATGTGTTCTGGCATAACGAACAAACTGGTGAAAATGCTGTTTGGTTTATGAATGGTTTGAGTGCTGAACAAGCTGCATTACCGACTTTTGGTGCAGGTTGGGAATATACAGAGGGTGATTTTGATGGTAATTTTACTACCGATATTCTCTGGCAAAACAAGAGTACTGGTGAAACCAAGGTTTGGTTAATGAATGGCTCCAATGCGGTAGAGTCAGATTTACCAACTTTGGGTTCTGGTTGGGAATCCAATATCGGCGACTTTAACGCTGATGGTAGAATGGATATCCTGTGGCGTAATCAGTCAACCGGACAAAATGCCGCTTGGATTATGAATGGTGCTGATGCTACTGGTATTGAATTACCATCACTTGGTACTGAATGGGATTTGAGTATCGGTGATTTTGATGGTGATGGCGATACAGACGTTTTTGGACGCAATACCCAAACTGGTGAAAACATTATTTTACGAGTAGACGGTGCAGATGTCACCCAAGAAACTCTTCCTTCACTACCTGGAGAATGGGTTGTTAGTTAAGAGTTGAAATTTAAAATTTCTATTGGGAG
>JBHJOU010000158.1:0-4225 GCA_050329355.1 Rivularia sp. (in: cyanobacteria) | reverse complement strand
GAAGGTGCAGGAGCATCTTTAGCAGCAGCAGCAGGTAAACATATCAAAAAAACGGTTTTAGAATTAGGAGGTAGTGACCCATTTATCGTGTTAGCGAGTGCTGACTTAGAAACTGCTGCTATCACTGGAACTACAGCACGGATGTTGAATAACGGTCAATCTTGTATAGCAGCCAAACGCTTTATTGTCGCCGAAGCAGTTGCGGATAAGTTTGAAAAACTGCTGTTAGAAAAATTCCAAGCCTTGAAAATCGGTGACCCCATGGAGGAAAATACGGATATTGGACCTTTAGCTACCCCCGATATTCTCAAAGAATTAGACCAGCAAGTCCAAAATTCTCTTGATAACGGTGCCAAAATATTGTTAGGAGGAAAGCCTTTATCAAATATGAAGGGTAATTATTATCCACCAACAATTCTCACCGATATTTCTCCCGATTCAGCCACAGCCAAAGAAGAATTTTTTGGTCCAGTAGCAATGTTATTTCGGGTTAAAGATATCGACGCAGCGATAAATCTTGCTAATGACACACCCTTTGGTTTAGGTGCGAGTGCTTGGACAACCGACACCGTAGAACAACAGCGATTAATCTCAGAAATCGAAGCGGGAGCCGTATTTATCAACGGTTTAGTTAAATCCGACCCCCGATTACCCTTCGGTGGTACCAAACTTTCCGGTTATGGCAGAGAATTAAGCATTCAAGGCATACACGAGTTTATCAATGTTAAAACTGTGTGGGTTAGTTGACAGTTGATGGTTGTTGGTTGTTGGTTGTTAGTTGTTATTTTCCACTAACTCCTAACTCCTAACTCCTAACTCCTAACTCCTAACTCCTAACTCCTAACTCCTAACTCCTAACTATTTAAACAACTTGGGGAATCACAATGGATACAGCAGAACTACTAGTCAAGTGCTTGGAAAATGAAGGGGTGCAATATGTATTTGGACTCCCCGGTGAAGAAAATTTACACGTTTTGGAGGCTTTGAAAAAATCTTCGATTCAATTTATTACTACCCGTCACGAACAAGGTGCGGCTTTTATGGCTGATGTCTACGGACGTTTGACTGGTAAAGCTGGAGTGTGTCTTTCTACACTTGGTCCTGGTGCCACTAATTTAATGACCGGGGTAGCAGATGCAAACTTGGATGGTGCGCCGTTAGTAGCGATTACCGGACAGGTGGGAACCGATAGAATGCACATCGAATCCCATCAATACTTAGATTTAGTAGCAATGTTTGCTCCAGTAACTAAGTGGAATAAACAAATTGTAAGACCGAGTATTACACCAGAAATTGTCCGTAAAGCTTTTAAACGAGCGCAAAGAGAAAAACCGGGTGCAGTACATATTGACTTACCCGAAAATATTGCCGCAATGTTGGTAGAAGGTAAGCCTTTACGTAAGGATAATGAAGAAAAAACTTATGCTTCTTTTGCGAGTATTAGAGCTGCGGCTGCGGCAATTTCTCAAGCTACAAATCCGATAATTTTAGTTGGTAATGGAGCAATTCGTGCCAAAGCAAGTGATGCAGTAACTCAATTTGCTACCGACTTAAATATCCCGGCTGCAAACACTTTTATGGGTAAAGGAATAATTCCTTATACTCATCCTTTAGCTTTATGGACTGTAGGATTGCAGCAACGAGATTTTAGTATTTGTGGTTTTGATCATACTGACCTAGTAATTGCCATTGGTTACGATTTGATTGAATTTTCACCTAAAAAATGGAATCCTGATGGTAACATTCCGATTATTCATATTAGTGCAAAGTTAGCAGAAATCGATAGCAGTTATATTCCTCAAGTCGAAGTCGTAGGTGATATAACTGATTCCTTGAATGAAATTTTAAAAGTAGCAAATCGAGACGATAAAGCCCAACCTTATGCAATTAAACTCAGAGAAAATATTCGAGCGGATTACGAATATTACGCTAAAGACGAAGAATTTCCGATTAAACCACAAAAATTAATTTACGACTTACGACAGGTGATGGGGCCAGAAGATATTGTCATCTCTGATGTCGGCGCACATAAAATGTGGATTGCCCGTCACTACCACTGTCATAGTCCTAATACCTGTATTATTTCTAATGGTTTTGCAGCCATGGGAATCGCGATTCCCGGTGCTTTAGCCGCGAAATTAGTTCATCCCAACCGTAAAGTTGTAGCCGTCAGCGGTGATGGTGGTTTTATGATGAACTGTCAGGAATTAGAAACAGCTTTACGAGTTGGTACCCCATTTGTAACGCTGATTTTTAATGATGGTGGTTATGGTTTAATTGAGTGGAAACAGGAAAATCAATTTGGTGAAGGTAAAGCATCTTTTATCAAATTTGGCAACCCCGACTTTGTTAAATTTGCCGAAAGTATGGGATTAAAAGGTTATCGAGTTGAATCGACTACCGATTTCGTTCCTATTCTTAAAGAAGCCTTAGCACAAGATGTTCCCACAGTAATTGATTGTCCCGTGGATTATCGAGAAAATATGCGCTTTACCAAAAAAGCCGGGGATTTGAATTGTGCGGTGTAATTAACGCGAAAAAATGTAGAGACGTAGCAATGCTACGTCTTGATCGATAATAGCGATGGCAACCCAAAATCATTAGATATCAAAATTGTCATGATTAATCATATGGATGAAGAGACGTTATGTATAACGTCCCTACATAAATTTCGCGTTTAATACAATTAGGTTGAGAAATATAATTTGATAGATTTCTCCGGCTTTGTATTTATTCACTCTTGAAAAATGCTTCTATCAATAGTTTTCTAATAAAAAAGTCAAAAAAGGGTTTTTATCTCTGATGGATGAAAAGCGTCTCCAAGTTTATTTTGATATCATAAATCAGCTACTTACAAACGCCAGCAGCGAAGAAGAAACAACAACTTTGAATGCTGAACCCGAATATGTTGATGCTGGTTTAGTACAAACAATGATAGAAGTCGCTAACGGCTTTTCTCAGCAAGGTAATGAAGATATTGCTAAATTTTTGGTCAGTGCTGCAACTCAGTTAGCTGATGTTTTGGAATTATCTTTAACAGATTCGAGTGTAAAAAATCAAAATGATTTATTAATACAAGCATTATTAGTTACCCAAGAAACTGAAGGTAGTCCCGAAGTTGTCTATCCATTACTACACAAAAATATCGAACTACTTGATGATAATTTTGCTGAAGTTTTGCGAAATTGGGCAATAGATACAATTTCTCAATCAACTACCCAACAAGGAGAAGACATCGCTGCAACTATTGGTATTTTCAGCAGTTTGATTCAAGAATTCCCTTTGGGTAAACGGGTTAATAATCTAGAAATTGCGATCGCAGGTTATGAAACGATAAATTCCGTTTTTACTCATGACAAATACCCCGAACAATGGGCCGCAACTCACTATAATTTGGGAAATGCTTACGGGGATAGAATTAACGGAGAAAAAGCCGAAAATATCGAAAAGGCAATTCATTGCTATCAATCTGCACTACAAGTTCACACCCGCGAAACATATCCCTATGAATGGGCAATGATTCACAATAATTTAGGTAATGCTTATAGTAACAGAGTTAAGGAAAATAAAATAGAAAACCTCAACAAAGCCAGTCATCATTATGAAAATGCATTGCTAATTCATACCCAACAAGCTTATCCTGATGAATGGAAATTGGCTCAAAACAATCTTGCAGCAGTTAATCAACAAAAACAAAGAGAGGAGGGAGGAGAAAGTAGGGAGTAGAGATCAGGTTTTGAGTCTACAATAAATTTTATTTATTCCCTGCTCCCTTTATTACAACTATTTCACCGCACACAATATAGAACTCTATATTGAAAGTTGGAAATTGAAAATTTGCAGCACACTTAACTATCCCCCCCAACCCTCTTCCCTATTCCCTATCCCCTAAAAATTTATCATTAAATCATGAAACAAGTATTATTTCTCTGTACAGGTAATTATTACCGCAGTCGTTTTGCTGAGAATTTATTCAATCATTTAGCTGCCCAAAAAGGTTTAGATTGGCAAGCTGATTCCCGTGGTTTAGCACTCGAACGTGGTACTAATAATATTGGTGCAATGTCTCACTATGCTGTTGCAGCTCTCAAGGAACGTGGAATTATTATATTACCAGAAGAACGCTTTCCTAAATCCGCAATGGCAGAAGATTTCCAAAAGTTTGATTTAATCATCGCTGTTGATGAATCGGAACATCGTCCTTTAATGCAAGAACGTTTTCTTC
>JBHJOU010000539.1:0-7319 GCA_050329355.1 Rivularia sp. (in: cyanobacteria) | reverse complement strand
ATATTCACGAATCACTTTTGTGAATAGATTTCTTTATACTTTATACTAATCGACCAAATTGTAAAACCAAGTATTAAGCTACCTGCGATAAAATCTAGCCAGATTAAGGTATGCATTTTAAAGGAAAACGTTTCGGTTGTTTGAAAAAAATAATGTCCTGGACTTGATATTCCAGTTAATGAATAAATCAAAAGACATACATAAGCAAGCCATAATATATTATTTAGATACAAAACGTAACCTATTATTCCTAGGATGGTTAAAATCAACCAGGATTGATAAACACTTTGAGGAGTTATCCATTCGGGGTCGGGATAACTGGGAAAATTGATAAAATTATCTGTATAGTGAAAGGCTGTAATTACTACACTAGTAATTAACAGAATTAAAAGTAGTATTTGATTTGCTTTTATTGTATTCATTAGATTTAAGCTTTATTTAAATAGTACAAATACAAAAATGAGAAAGTTGCTGTATTACGCTGCGTGAAAACACTCTATAAAGTAGATGTTTGAAATATCTATGTTTTTCTACGAATCAACCAATTATCAACAGAAATTAAATTAAAACTACAGCCAGCGAGTAAGATAAACAAAACAAGATTATAAACTAATTGCGAACCTGCGATATCCCATTTTTGTAATAAACAAACCCCAAACATTAAAGTCATCATTAACAAAAAATTGGCTATCAAAGCTTTACGAGTTTGTAGCCCTAAAATTAATAATAAACCAACAGCAAATTCAACAATGGGAATTAGATAAGCGGGTATTGCGATTAATAATGGAGGAATGGCAATATCTTTGTAAAGTCCTACTTGAGAATCGACAAAGCCTGATATATTACCAATTCTAACTAAACCATGTACAAACATATTAATTCCGAAAACTAGCCGTAAAAATGTGTAAGCTAGAACGATATCGGAGTTACGCAAATTAATTTTTGGATTATACATTTTTTGCTCTGTCAGAATCAGAAACATAGGTATCATCATATTCGTTGCTAGCTGAATGTGATTTTAAGCTAACAGGACCAGTACCATAGTAGTAGATTAGCAACATTGCACCAACTAAACCGAAGTTTTTCAGAAAACTATTCCATTCATTCGGATCAGTAAAAGGATTATGAAAAACGAATGTTGTCGGAATTAAAAATATAATTAGTAAAATTGCTCCCAAACGTGGTTGAAAGCCTAATAAAATCGAAATTCCGCCGACTAAAGTACAGAATATATTACCAATAAGTAATAACTGCGGTACAGGTAAACCTCTTTGAGTCATCATTGCGACAATACCTGTAAAACCAAGGGTATTAGCAACCGCAGCTTTCAGAAAAATTGCTGCGAGAAAAGCTCTACCTATTAACGGAATATATTTTTGAAAGCCCATAATTGATTTTAGATTTTAGATTTTAGATTTTAGATTTTGGATTAGTTTTTATTAGTTAGGAGTTGACAGTTCTTATTTATTTCTCCTTGTCTCCTTGTCTCCTTGTCTCCTTGTCTCCCCATCTCCTCCATTTGTAGAAATAATAATCCGCGATGCACCTTCACCGAAGAAATAATATTTCAGCCAGTTGAAAAGTACTCCTAAACGGTTGCGAATTCCAGGAAGATAAACTAGATGTACTTCTAACCACAAAAACCAAGCAATAAATCCTTTGATAGGAAATTTACCAATTTTCCCGACTCCAGCGTGTTTTCCAATAATTGCTAAACGTCCTTTATTAAAATAATCAAAGGGTAATGGTATTTTACCGCTTATTTGTCGCTGGATGTTGTCTGCTGCGGTTTTACCTTGCTGAATTGCTTCTTGTGCTACTCCGTTAAATTCTTCTTCACTCTCAACATAGGAAACGTCTCCTACACCATATACATTTTCATATCCACAAAGTTGTAAAGTTTGTTCTACTATAATTTTTTCTTTTGCGCCTGTTTTTACTGATTGTTTGGTTTCTGGTATCGCTGCTAATACTCCCGCTGTCCAAATTACTGTATCTGTAAATATAACAGTGTCATCTTCGAGATATACAGCTTCAGGAGTGACTTTACTGACTCTAGAATTTAGATGTACTTTAACTCCGTGACGACGCAACCATTTTTCGGTATATTTTCCTAATTTTTCTGGATAGCTGGGAAATAACCGTTCTCCCGATTGCACAAGTATGACTCGTGCGCGATCGCGATTTAAGCTGGGATAATCTTTCCCCAAAGCAGTATTAATCAATTCGCTTAAACTACCAGCTAACTCTACACCAGTTGCACCACCACCGACGATGATAAAAGTTAATAACCGTGTTCTTTCTTCTTCATCGGTAACTTTTACTGCCTGTTCAAAACGACTGAGGACTTGATTGCGAATTGCGATCGCGTCTGTCAAAGTCCGCATCGGAAAAGTATTTTCCGGCGCTCCGGTGACTCCGAGATATTGCGTTTGGCTGCCCGTAGCAATAACTAGATAATTATAATTAATTGTGATATTTTCAGCATGAATAATTTGATTATGAAAATCAATCTTTTCTACATCTGCTTGCAAAAAATTTACTGTCGGTAAACCTCGAAATAACCGACGCAAGGGATAAACTACTTGATGTGGATAAAGTATGGCTGTGGCTACTTGATAGAGCATCGGAATAAAGGTGTGATAATTATGACGGTCAATTAATAAAACATTGACTCGATGTTTACCCAGCTTTTTCGCAGCTTCTATACCTGCAAAACCAGCACCGATGATTACGACTCTTGGTTGATGAGTCATTTTTCTTTTATTGGTTTCGCTATCAGGGAACAGTTGACAGTGGACAGTTGACTTCTATTTATTTTAAAGAATATATTAACTACCTTTTTGAGTAAATTTGAACACAAGGATAAAAATCTATCTTTAGACTTAGTTCTTAAGATTTAATCATTTGATTGCAATCCATGCAAAAATTTCAATTAAGAAAATTTTTCTGTATATAAATACTTAATAGCTGTAATAATATTGACTATTTTGTGATTGATAAACAAGAAAATTTTAGAAATTAAGAATTATATTTATAAAGTTTCCGTAAAGAAAACAATATTTTGCATAAAAGTGACTGAATTGAAGAGAAAATACTCCAGAGATTATTATTTGCACAGATTTAATTTGGTGATAGCGAAACGGCACAAAAATTACTGCTAATTTTGCCGTGTTTACAGTGCTGAAATTTCAAAAAACAGAAATTTTGCAATCATTAATTGGCGAAAATATCTCATAAAATATTACTCCCAGGTAGAATCATCATGACAGAGCAGAAGAACAATTTGATAATTCAAGTAGAAGGTGATGATAGCAGCGCAACGCAATTGAGAACGTCTACTCAAGCTTCAAAACCAATAGTAAACATTATTGAAGGTACCGATAACCCTGATATACTTTTTGGTACTCCTGGAAATGATCAGATATTTGCGAAAGGTGGTAATGATACTATATTTGGTAGTTTAGGAGATGATTTAATTAATGGTGGTGCTGGATTTGATACTTTAGATTATAGCGTTTTAGGACAAAAAATTACCCTACTTCCTCAAGGTTTGATTGGAAATGGAAGTAGCCAAGGAAGTCGAATTCAAGAAATAGAGAAAATTATTGGTGCTGGGGGAAAAGATAATACTATCGATGGTTCCGGCACTACAAAAACTCCGGTATTTTTTACGATTAATTTGGCTGATAACTTATTAGTAGTAGAAGATATTCCGGGGCTTGGTTCTGTAAAATTTGAAGTTGAAAACTTTGTCAACGTTGAAGGGACAGAAAACTCTGATTCAATTACCGGAAATAAAGGTAAGAACAAACTATCAGGAAATGCTGGTAATGATAATTTAATTGGCAAATCTGGTAACGATACTCTATTTGGTGGTTCTGGAAATGACACTCTAACTGGTGCAGATCCATCGATAAAAAACACTACACGTGCAGAAAAAGATGTATTAACAGGGGGAACTGGTGCAGATACATTTGTTTTAGGTAATGAGCTTGGTTCTTTTTATGATGATTTTGGTAATAAAGATTTTGCCACAATTACCGATTTTTCTTTCGGAGATCAAATTCAATTAGGTAGTGGAGAAACCTATAATATCCAGCGAAATAAAAATGGATTTAATATCTTTTTGATTGAAGATTCGGGTAGAGATTTAATTGCTAAGGTAACGCTATCTCTAGGGATTACTAATAGCATAAGTACAAAGAATGGGATGCTCAGAACAGATGCTGCATCGATAGAGTCTAATACTAATGTTTTCTTCGATGACATTCCTCAAGGAGATTTCATGATAAATGCTGGTGAACAAAAAGGTATTTTTGTCGCTTAAATAACTTGATACAGACGTAGCAACACTACGTCTATATCAAACTTTGACTAGAATTTTCTGCCAACTTGTAGTAATAATTCAAGTGAAACTTTTAACTTTGGGTTAAGAAAGGAAAAGGAAACGTTGTTTATGTAAAATCTCCTTATTCATATCTTGCACCATAGAAACCTATCGTCAAAATAATTAGGGTTTGCTGAAAAAGTCTTCTAGTGGGGATAGGCTTTCTTGCTTTCTTGCAAGAGTTTCACCCCTATTTTTTTCCGATTTTGGAACGAGCATCAATTACAAATCCAAGGTATGACAAGGGTTATACCCCAAATATCTTGCACTTTTTCAGAGTAAAAATCACATTTAAGTCTTAAAATACAAGGCTTTTCAAGTCCCAACAGCAAGCCCTAATTACTAATTGTTTGATTTCGTTCTAACTCCCCAAGAACTGCAAGTCCCAATGTGATAGCCCTCATTCCATTAAAATGGACTAAAATATTACAGCTTTACCTTAGTTATATTTTTAGTTCTCTTTTATGTAGTTAATCATGCTTATGGTGCAAGGATGATGTATTAAATTAATTTTTGTATCTTTTTTCTTTACAATATTTTACATAGTTTTAATTAACTTTGTTAAACATAGATTACAACTAATAAATAGAATAATTATTTGTTAAGTAAATAGGGCAGAATGAAGAGTAGGCTTAAATAATACCGAACCAAAGTTATAACTTCAAATAATCAGGTTCAGATATACACAGCCATGCTTTGTGATTTGTCTAAATTTGGATGACAAATAACAGAGTAAAATCGAGCAAGGCGGTGAAAACTCAAGCTAAGCAATCAAAAAATGTCCCTATGATGCAAAACATTTTGCTAGCTGTCTCAGGATTGGGACACGCTGAAGAAATGCTCAAACTGATGGAGGAAATACCATCAATTCAACGAGCAAAAGTTACCGTTTTGCACGTTGTTCCTCCACAAACTACCGCTGAAACAATGACAGCGAAGTGGGAAGAAGGTGGCAGAATTTTAGCAAGTGCAATTCAAAAATTGCAGCTAAATCCCAATCAAATAAATTCCGTACTGCGTCAAGGTGAACCAAAAGATGTAGTTTGTCAAGTCGCTGATGAAATCGATGCTGATTTGATTATCATGGGTTCAAGAGGACTCAAGCGTTTGCAGTCAATTTTGGCTAATTCGGTGAGTCAGTATGTTTTTCAATTGTCTTCTCGTCCAATGTTGCTGGTTAAAGATGACATTTATGTCAAACGAATTAACCGGGTTATGGTGGCAGTTGACAAATCAGATGCGTCGAAATACTGTTTAGATTTGGCTTTGTTTCTGCTTCGGGATATTCCAGGTGGCGAGTTGATTGTAACTTATGTCATGACTGACTTAAAGAGTCCATCTGCGGAAACTGCCCAAGTTAATGCGGAAAAACATCCGATTCTAGCCGCAGCAGTTGCTGAAGCTCAAAAACAAGGTATTAAGTCTCGTAGTATACTTAGCATTGGCAAGCCGGGCGAAAAAATTTGTAGTTTGGCAGAAGAAATGAATATAGACTTATTATTACTCGGTTCTCCAGACCGTCGCCCATCGATTGCGAAGAATTTTGTTGATTTGGATAAACTTTTAGGTGCTTCCCTATCTGATTATGTCAGAATTAATGCCACCTGTCCGGTTTTATTAGCACGGACTGCGGCAGCTTAGATTTGAGATTATACACTGTTATTTCAATTCATTTAAGTTTCTCCTAAATCGCGGTTGATAGATAAAACCCCTACACTTTCGGTGTAAGGGTTTTTCCTTTCAAATAACTCGGTAATTAATTGAGTATCTAACTGAGCCACTCCGCGCTATAAATAGACGCGGGTTCTGGCTAGAATTTGGGCGTAGCTTGTCGCTCGGTTCCCCGAAGCATAGAACAGCTATCTGGCTACACTTTTCTAGCTTTTAGGAGAACTGCTCTGCCGACAACCAGGATTCGGACTTTCAGACTTGCTTACTCGTTTCGCAGTTTAATTCAACATTTCTATGTCTCCAGATAGAACGGCTCCGTCCCTAGAATAACCCTACATAGAAACTTTCCTGATACTTCGTCCAAAATAATATCCCAGTACTTTCAACCGTGGATGATGGACAAAAATTTTGGCTTAAACGCCATAGCCTAATAATATCATCAAACAGCAATTAAAATTGCTCGTGTCAAATTTCCGCCCCGATATGAATATGCGGGGCTACCCAGAACCCGCCTGGTTTTAAGTGTCTTTTCTTCCACCTTCACGGCTAACAGTAAGGGTGTAAAGTCCTATTAAAAAAACCGTGGGAACTAGTACGAACAAAATGCTCGCTATGAATCCCAAATCATTAGTTTGCATAGTTATATTGCCCCTAGGATTGATTTGCAGCCAATACTTTTAGGATAACATTACTGATGCCCTAGCTGACTAATATCAAAACTAAACAAAGTAGAGTGAATAGAAAATACTGCAATCTCAAAAGATATAATTATCAAGGTTTGGTTACTACACTCACAGAACCGTTAACCAAGGTTTGACAAGCAAGGCGATAATTATCCGGCTTTTTTTTCAAAATTTTGCTTTCTACATCCGTCAGAGGTGAGAGATTTTCCATACCTTCTGTTATCTCTACAATACAGGTTCCACACTGCCCTGCACCTCCACAGTTCATCATTTTACCCCATACCTTATAGATATCAATGCCGTTTTCCATGGCTTTCAATCGTAAATTAGCACCATCAGCTGCTATTACTTCTTTATTTTCTTTAACAAAATTAATGTTACCCATAGCTAATACCTCCTTAAATATTACTTGTATGTATTTCTCATTCTTAATTTATTACAAAAAGTTAAGAAATATCAAATTTAGCAAAGAGATTCTGGCAAAAAATAAGACAGACTTGGGGAGCCTGTCTTTAAAAGATTATTTATTGGTCAACTTACTTGAAACCTACAGCAGCTTGCCAAACAAAAGCTAA
>JBHJOU010000890.1:0-4732 GCA_050329355.1 Rivularia sp. (in: cyanobacteria) | reverse complement strand
GGTAATGCTGTATCGACTATTGTTCTTGCATGAATTTCTTTACCAGAAGCAGTTTCTAAACAATAACGGTATTCTCTTCCTAAAAATCGCCGTTTGGTAATTTTTACCCGACTATTGGTATCTGGTTGCAAAATTAAATCTTCTTGACGAATCATTATTTCTGCTTCATCGCGATCGCGATTATCTTTGATTTCAAAATCACCAATTTCGGTTTCCCAAACATTACCTTGACGACGAGCGGGTAAAAAGTTGGCTTGAGTGACAAATTCTGCGACAAATCTTGATGCAGGATAACTGTAGATTTGTTCTGGTGTACCAATTTGTTCTAAGCATCCTTGACGCATTACGCCGACTACATCAGCAATTGCGAGGGCTTCTTCTTGGTCGTGAGTAATAAAAATTGCCGAAGTCCCAGCAATTTTAAGGATATCTCGGATTTCTTCTCGTAATTGTAACCTGACTTGGATATCCAAATTAGACAATGGTTCGTCTAAAAGCATTAGTTTTGGTTCGGGTGCTAAAGCACGAGCTAAAGCAACTCGTTGCTGCTGCCCTCCGGAAAGTTCGTAAGGATAACGTTTCTCTAAAGTGTTGAGTCTTACTAAGTTTAAAATTTGCGAAACTCTTTGTTTTATTTGATGTTGATCTAAGTTTTTTAATCCGAAAGCAACGTTTTCTGCGACTGTTAGATGGGGAAAAAGAGCATAATCTTGAAAGACAATGCCAATATCGCGTTTTTCTGGAGGTATCCAAGTATCAGGACAACAAACTTTGTGTTTGCCAATTTTAACTTCTCCCGTTTGCGGATATTCAAAACCGCCAATTATTCGTAACAGAGTTGTTTTACCGCAACCCGATGGACCTAATAAAGCTAAGATATCTCCTTCTTGCAATGTCAAGGAAACATTATTAACCGCAGGAATCTCACTTTCTGCAAATAATTTAGTTATATTTTGTAAGCCGAGAATTTCTGTTTTCATAGTGATTTATGGCAATATTTTTATTACTGTAGTTCAAATAATTTTCTTGATTTAGATAGCAGGAGTAACTTGCTCCCCACTATCTAAGTTTCATACTCGATGGAGAGATTGGGGAAGGGAATGGGGTGATGGGGGGATGGGGTGATGGGGAGAAATAACTATCAATCATCAACTATCAACCATCAACTAACTCCTAATCCCCCCATTAAACGACTCCAGCTTGTTGTAATAACTTCAAGGTTTCTTCTAAACTTGATAATTTAGATAAGTCAATTTTAGGAGGATTTAGCTTACTCAAAGGTGTTAATTCGCTTGATGTTTCTATTCCACTTACCAAAGGATACTCATTAGTTTCCGAAGCAAAATATTTTTGTGCTGCGGGACTAAGCATATATTTGACAAATGCTTGAGCATCTTCTTTTTGATCGGTAGTTTTGAGAATTGCAAGCCCTGCAACGTTAATCATTGCACCTATATCACCATTGGTGAAATGATGAGCAACGGGGAATTTAGCATTGTCTTTAATGAACTGGGGTAGATAATAGTGATTTACTAATCCTAGATGAACTTCACCCCTTCCTAAAGCCTCGACTATTGCGGTATTATTACCATATTGTTTGACATCGTTGGCTTTCATCGCTTTAAGCCATTCTAATGTCCTTTCTTCACCTTCTACTACCCGCATTCCTGTAATGAATGACTGAAATGAACCATTTGTAGGAGCCCAAGCAACTTTACCGCGCCATTTTGGCTGAGTCAATTCCCAAACTGTTTTTGGTAATTCGTTCTCTTTAACTAAATTGGTATTGTAGTTAACGACACGAGCGCGTCCGGAAACTCCTACCCAATTACCCGTAGGTGAATTAAAACGAGAATCTACTTGATTAATTACTTCTGAAGGAATTTCTAAGGTTTTTTGGTTCTGCTCCAAACTACCCAAAGCACCAGCATCTTGTGCAAAAAATACATCAGCCTTACTATTTTCTCCTTCCTCCAATAGCGCGATGGCGAGTTCAGAGGTGTCACCATAACGCACGTCAATTTCTAGGTTTAAGTCTTTTTTGGCTTGTTCAATTAAAGGGGAAATTAGCTTTTCGTTTCTACCGGAATATACAACCAGAGTCTTAGGATCATTATTGAGTGCTTCACACCCCGCGCTGATGACTAAAGAAGCAATCAATCCGGTTAATAAAAATTTTTGTCGCATTTCTAATCTTTTTCTCCAGTAAAACAATTCGCTGTTTCCAGTTAAGTTATCAAGATATCACGTGTTACAAAAATGTACTAAGCGATACATTTAAACGTCAAAACCCCCACTATTAGCCCTACAGAAGCATCAATCAAAGTTAATTTAACTACAATCGTAATTTGCCCTACTTGATGAAAAGCATTTAGGCTTTTTCAATAAAGAGCGATTAACTCTATATAATTTGTCTGTAGGTTTACTTAATAGCTCTACTTAACGATAACATTTATCAAGTATTATGTAATGTATAGTAAGTACATTTGAATGTAAAGCCGTATTAATAATTGAATTATTAAGTTTGTAGGGATATAGAAGCAATAGCAATAGGGAGCGTCTCGCTCCCACTACGAATAGGCAGTACCTTGATTAGGCATCTGCGGAAATTGAATATGCGTATGCTACGTCTCTACATTCTTTTGTGGAGATATAAGTAGATCATTTTGGTAAATGCGCCGGAAGTACGCTGATAGCAGCTACTGCGATATAAAACAGAGCAAAACGAGTCTCAAGTAGAGCTACAGAATGAAACTTGGCTTGGGTATACCATTTATGAAAAACAATCACTATAGCAAATTTAATTAGCGCGATCGCAAATGCTAAAGCCGTAACTAATTTTAGCCAGCCTAAAGCAAAAAAACCGATGGCGATCGCGCTGGCAATTGAATGATAAATTATACCTGGATTCAGAGAACTAGTTTTCTTGCGTCGCAGTTTAATCGTGAAAATTGCACTACCAAAAAATAATGTATTCAATATCCACATAGCCAACGCTTCTAAAGAAAGATTCCCTGTTGTTGCTGCATAACTTAGAGGAGTCGATAAGCAGATAGCGGCAAAAATAACTAATTCATTAAGAATCGATTTGTGCTTACGTTTAAATACTGCAATCATATCAACTATCAACGCACAAAGTACTATGGCATAAATCCATACTAAAATCGGAGACTGAATCCACAACCAAACAGCCAGAGAAACAGCAATTATTCCATAGATTCCAGCCCAAATTAGATATCTAGGTTTCCAAGTACTGCGTTGTTTTAACTGCACGATTAGGGGATGTTCTGTTTGCAGTGCAAAAAAAGCACAAATTAACGCTATATTTGTGCAATAATTCCAAGCCTGAGCTAAAGCTGCTCCTGTCAAGAAAGAACCAAATAAAATAATTAATACACCATGCTCTGGAGAAAAAGTTGGTTTTAACCAGCCCCGGAAATCAACTTTCTGCTGCTGCTCCTCACTCGGTAATACTGTTGTCCCTAACTCATTTACTGAAACTGGCTCATTCATCTGTTTTATTCCTAATTGCTTGCAGCGTAAAACCAAGCTTTAATCATATTGCTCCTTTATCGAAAAATAATTTGATAAATAAAAATTGATTAACTATCAATTGTTATTAGCTATGATTATAGCTTGAATTGAAAATATTTGATAATTATTTTCAATAGCTTCAGATTAATAGATACTTTATTTTTCCAGCTTAGTCTGATGCAATACATTTAAAATCTGTATAATTATTTATAATTATTTATAATTATTTGCAATAATTTAGATATTAATTGTATATTCTGAGTTTCAAAGGAAAATACAGAATCAAGAAAATTGACAAGTGAGGTATTATACATTGGGAAAAGATATAGAAAAAGCAAAAGCTACATACGCTTTGCTCATTAGTAATATGAGAACTGTCGTTTTAGGAACAGTTAGTAACGAAGGTATTCCGAACGTCAGTTATGCACCATTTGTGATAGATGAAGCCAAAAATATTTATATATTCGTAAGTAAACTTTCGGTTCACACTTCCAATCTTCAAGCAAATGGTAAAGCGAGTGTGATGTTAATTGAAGATGAAACTAAAAGTAAACAAATTTTTGCTCGTAAACGTTTGACATATTCTTGCGATGGGACTGTTTTAGAAAAGAATCATCCAGAATGGGATTATATTGCTGATAAATTCGATCAAAGATTTGGAAATATTATTTATATTTTTCGTAATTTACCAGATTTTGAGATTTTTAAATTTACTCCTTATGAAGGTCTTTTTGTAATGGATTTTGGTGCAGCTTACCAGATTAATGCTGATAACTTAAATCATCTTGTCCAGATTACAGAACAAAGTGACGATGAAACATAAGAATAATTTAGTTACATAATAAAATATTAATTAAAGATAAGGTGAATTGAGATATTAGATAATAGCAAGACATTTTTCCAATTGACTTTGAATTTTTACAGTATCTAAATTTTGTCCAATAAAAACCAGTTGATTGGAGGGAAGAGTTAACCATTCATCCCGTTGAAAATTACAGCGTTTACCACTAAGTTGAAAAATATGCCGTAGTTTACTTCCTTGATACCAAATAATTCCTTTTCCTCGAAATACTGTTTTTGGTAATTGTTCGTCCAAAAATTTACTAAATTTCTCAACAATTAAAGGTCGATTGCTTTGGAAAGCAACTGACATAAAATTTTCTGATTCCAACCGATTAACTGTAGACGAATTAATTTT
>JBHJOU010000448.1:0-5048 GCA_050329355.1 Rivularia sp. (in: cyanobacteria) | reverse complement strand
GTTCCGCTCAAGGGCTGAGTATGGAACGTATTCGCCGCGTTTTGTCAAGGGCGATCGCCCAAAATGGTGAATTACAATCAGTTGATGTAGAATTGGTTTTACAGGAAAAGCGTCAAACTATCCGTCAAACTCAAATCCTCGATTTTATTCCCGCTACAGAACAAATTTCCGATATTGGTGGATTGGATAATCTCAAAGATTGGCTGTTGCGTCGGGGTGGTGCTTTCAGTGAAAAAGCCAGACAATACGGTTTACCCCATCCTCGCGGTTTATTATTAGTAGGAATTCAAGGAACAGGTAAATCATTAACCGCAAAAGCGATCGCTCATCATTGGCATTTACCTTTACTACGCTTGGATGTAGGCAGATTATTCGGCGGTTTGGTTGGTGAATCAGAATCACGCACGCGCCAAATGATACAGCTATCGGAAGCCCTCGCGCCTTGTATCCTGTGGATAGATGAGATAGATAAAGCCTTTTCCGGACTTGGTAGCAAAGGCGACGGTGGAACTACTAGCAGAGTATTTGGTACTTTTATTACTTGGATGGCAGAAAAAACCTCACCTGTATTTGTAGTTGCCACAGCTAACGATATCCAAGAATTACCACCGGAAATGTTGCGAAAAGGTAGATTTGATGAAATATTCTTCGTCGGTTTACCCATCCAAGAAGAAAGAAAAGCGATTTTCAACGTGCATTTATCGCGATTACGTCCCCATAATATTAAAGACTACAACTTGGAAAGATTAGCCTACGAAACACCCGATTTTTCCGGTGCAGAAATCGAACAAACATTAATTGAAGCAATGCACATCGGCTTCAGCCAAAACCGCGATTTTACTACAGACGATATTTTAGAATCTGCTAGTCAAATTATACCTTTAGCCAGAACAGCCCAAGAAAAAATTGAGCAACTGCGTCAATGGGCTGCTTCCGGAAGAGCGCGTCTAGCTTCAAAGCATAACCCTTTGAATGATAGAATTCAACAGCGGTTGCAGTAAAAAAGTTAGTACCACCGAAGTTAGGAATTAGGAGTTGTTACAAATTTGACCTCTAACCTTTGACCTAAAGTAACAATAATCACAATTAACCTAACAATATTTGTTGTTATACTATTAGTAGGATTACATAAAATAATGTAAGTTATAGAACAATTAAAGAAGTCGGGTTTTTGCGATAAATATCCGTAACATCAGAAAATGCTGATAAAAAACCCGACTTCTTACCTCCGAAAGATTCTGCTTTTACCAATTGATAATAGATAATTCTAAATTATCAATTGTTGAACTATAGGGGCAAATACAAATTACATCAGGGGTGATTACTTAACGTTCGGTACGCTACGATTCCGCGCTTTCTAAGTAACTAATCAACCCTCAAAAATTAATCCAATCATGGAAAATATTGGTTATACTTACGCTGCTTCAGCCTATGAGGCACCGGAAAGTCTCAAGATTGTCCCTTTCAGATTTTACAACAAAAAGCAGTCTACTTTTTTTGTCATGCGTCTTTTGTCTGTGGCGCTAACTTTATTCTTTTTGAGTAACCTTGGACAAGCTTTAGCATTGGAAAAACGGGGAAGTAGAGGTTCATCAGTTACATCGATTCAAAACTGCTTGAAAAAGCTCGGTTATTTTAATGGTTCAGCAACTGGTTTTTACGGTGAGATAACTGAAAATGCTGTGATTCGGTTCCAGAAAGATCATAGAATAATTGCTGATGGCGTTGTAGGTAGTAATACACAAAGGATTCTTGAATCTAAATGTGCTACTGCAAAGTCAGTACCTAAACCCTTACCAGAAGAACTTTCAGTTGGTTTTTGTAGTAACGGTAAATGTCCTAATCTAAAACCTGGTGACAAAAATCGTTATGTGACATACTTACAAACTAGATTGCGCGATTGGGGTTATGCTAAGTTCAATCCTAACGGTAATTATGGTCCCCAAACTACAGAAGCCGTAAAACGATTCCAGCGAGATAATCAACTGTTTGTCGATGGTATTGTGGGAGAGCAAACTTGGCAGAGAATTGATTCACCCAGACAACAACCAAAACCCCCGAAAAAATGTGATCAACCGATTTTGCAAAGAGGTGATCAAGATGAGTGTGTCACCCAATTACAACAAACATTACGGGAACTAGGTTATTTTAAAGGTTATCCCACAGATTACTATGGAATTGACACTTGGGAAGCGGTGAAACAATTCCAGCGTAGTTATGAATTACCCCCCAATGGAATTGTCGATTCGCGTACCTGGAAAAAATTAGAGGAAGCGGTTAAACATCGCTACAGCGTAATTATCCCAGTAACTAGTCCTTACACTTTAGATGAAGTTCGTCGTTTTGTCCCGAATGCATCTATTAGCTTTAACCAAAAATTAGGTGAATACATCCGGGTGGGAGATTTTAAAGAGCGTAACACAGCACAACAATCTGCTGAATATTTTCGCAACAACGGTTTTAATGCGGAAATCCTAAGTCAAGATAAATTGTAGTATTGATGACATTTTTTTGGAATATTTTACCCGCTTGAATCATCAAGCGGGTTTTTTAAATCATTTTCGTGTTTTAGTTGCTTAATTTACATCTTGTACCATAGAAACCTATCATTAAAATAATTACTAATTGTTTGACTTAGTTCTTACCCGCCTGGGACTGCAAGTCCCAATCTGATCGCAGAAGTCCATTAAAATGGACTAAAAATTGACATTTTTGTTAGTAATATTTTTGTTTATATTTTTTATTATGTAGTTAATTATGCGGCTCTGTGCAAGATATCAGTTAAATAATGTATTTCTTAAACTAACTATACTCAACTTCAAATGTAATAATGATTGAGGATTTGAGAGTTAAGAGTTATAATTTGTCACTCATAGGTTTGAAACAAGCTTCTTGGTAAAAGGTAGTTACTATGTTGTCTAACATACTCAAGTTAATACTTGGTGTTTTACTTGCGATCGCAATATTGGCTGGTGGTGGTGTAGCAGTTGCGATTTATTTAATGAATCGAGCTTCTATCAACCCTCCAAAACCAGTTTTTTCTAATGACAAAGCTGCGGTAAAAGCGGAAGCTGCAAAAACTCCCACACCAGGAGCAACTGCTGTTAATGTTGAAGAAAAAACGACAGAACAACCTACTCCAACAAAATCACCAGAAGAAATCAAAAAACCACTACCACCAGGAGCTTATCCTGCTACAGTGAGTTGGGCTGAAGGTTTAATTTTAAGAGCGGAACCAAATGCCGATGCTCCCCGTCTTGGTGGTGTTGGATTTAATGAAAAAGTCATAGTTTTAGAAGTAAGTGCTGATAAAACTTGGGAAAAAATTCGTATTGAAAGTAGCGAAGAAGAAGCTTGGGTTAAAGCTGGTAACACTAAAAAAGTAGAGGAATAAATTTTCCTTGTACGGCAAAAAGTTCAGTTTTTAGTTTGTGATTTTCATTGTGTTCCAGGCTGCAAATATCACGGTTATCTGTTACTAATTTACTGTTGGCATTACTGAAAGTAATAGTTTGATAATTTGATTGTTTTAACCCTTACTTAATTTAAATTTAATACTTAGGATTTACAGATTAAAAAAGTATGAGCTAATTCAACATTTAAAAAGAATTTAATGTACAATTTATACACATATTACTTAAATAAGAAGATTGCAGCAGCAAAACTGAAGGCAATATCTGATATATTTTGTACGGGTGCATAAAATACAAATTAGATCAATGTTTGATTACTCCCTTTTCGGCAAAAGATTACTGATCAGAAAAAAAAACCGCAGAGAACGCAGAGAACGCAGAGAAAAGAGGTTTTATAGGGATGAAAGGTAATTATAGAGGAGGTTGGGAGTAATGTTTAAGTAGATATGTATTCGAGGATTCTAAAATAAGTCAATTGTGATGTAATAGCTGGGTATAGTTTGTGAAAAATTACTCGTATAAATGGCACAAAATCGGAATTGTAAAGTCAATACCATAACAGGAAATTTATTCAATTTTAAAAATGGAAAAATCATCTACGTAATTGGTTGGGATGAGGAAAATTTAGTAAAGTGAAGCAATCTCAAAGAATCAGGCTGTTGCCGTCAAAGTTGATTTCAAATTGTTAATGAATATTTGTGAAAAAATGTTTGATAATAAAAGATTTACTCTACCTTTAATATCTCTTGTCACAGTATTGAGCATCGGAAGTTCAAAAGAAGCTTTCGGCTTAGAGAGAGGAGATAATAATGCTCAAGTCAGAGATGTTCAGAGTTGTTTGCAAAAATTGGGTTATTTCAGCGGCCCAGTAAACGGTAACTTTGGTTCGATGACTGAAACTGCTGTCAAAAAATTTCAGCAAGCAAGCGGAATATCTGCTATCGGAAAAGTTGGGCCGCAAACCCAAGCTGCATTACAACGCAGGTGCGGTGGAGGTAGAAATGATCGGGTTTCTAATCCTAATAATTGTCAAAACGGACTGAGAAACGGTTGTAGTGGTGCAGCAGTAAGCAAATTACAGCAAGATTTAAAAACGTTGGGCTTTTACAATGGTCCAATAACGGGTAGATTTCTGCAAGTTACCACTGATGCAGTGATTAGATTTCAACGACAAAAAGGCATAAACCCGATTGGTGTTGTGGGGCCTCAGACTAGTCAAGCAATACGTTTAGCGCTGAATAACTCACCCCAAAATCCAACTACTGGCCGTTTTTGCGATTACAACAGAGAGATTATTACCATCGGTTGTAGAAGCGACTGGGTAAGACAGTTGCAGCAGACATTGAAGGATTTAAATTATTTTACTGGAAATCCTACCGGCTATTTTGGAGAAACTACTAGAGATGCTGTAATTAGATTTCAACAAGACAATCGTCTGCCGGTGACTGGAAGCGTAAATTCAACCACTTGGGGTGCAATAAGTCGAGCTTCTAGAACGAATTTACCTCCCAGCATTATTATGGGATTAGGTTCGAGGGGTTCTCAAGTTACAGCTTTACAACAAAACTTGAAGCAGTTAAATTATTTTTATGGTAATCCCACAGGCTTTTTTGATAACTCTACACAAGAAGCAGT
>JBHJOU010000511.1:0-3313 GCA_050329355.1 Rivularia sp. (in: cyanobacteria) | reverse complement strand
TGTAACTCTCTTGCTTGAGATGTTTGTAAAATTACCTCCAAGCCTTTATCTGTAGGATTGGCTTTTACTCCGGTAATTGATACAATACTTTCCTGTTTCTCTCCTTCAAAAGGGGGGTTTTGAGGAGAGTTATTTGTTGTAGGTGTCTGTACGAGCAAAGACGCACTTTTGGCAAACTGCTTGACTTCACTTACTTGAGGAATTTCTTTCTCTGTAACAGTCTGAGCAAACGTGGGAGTTACCATCAGTAAGATAGTTCCCGCACTAAACCATCCACGAAGCAACCATTTTTGAATCATTACTCTTCACACCACTATCAGTAATTGTTCTTAATACTTGTCAATAAATCGTAATATATACACCCGAAATAAATCGCTTACTTCTACAGAAAACTACTTTTTTACTTGAAGTTATTGAGAAGTATATTCAAGAATACAGGGAATTACCTTAGTTGTGAAGACGATTTCTGCTACTGTACGGATTATTTCAGTCACTAAACGGATTTTTTCCAGATTATGATATGGCAATTTTATATTTTCATAAGTTACGAGCCGCAAACTTTGCTTAAATAAACAAACCTAGTACTCCACCACATTAATTTTAAGGGGTTGAGGTAGTGCGAGCTAGAAGCTCGCTGGTGGCTTCGAGCGAGCTAGAAGTATGCCCTCCGGGGCAGGCTACGCCAACGCACTACGAACGTATTACCCTTCATAACTTATGTGGCGGAGTACTAGTACTCCACCACATTAATTCTGATGGGCTGTAGAGACGTTATACATAACGTCTCTCTAGGTTTGGGAGAAAACGAATCCGTCAAATTTAATGCAATCGACCACTAGTATCAAGCAGATACAATATAATTCTTCTGATATGACTTAGGATTAATCCCATATTTTTGTTTAAAAGCGGCTGAAAAGTAACCAGCATGAGCATATCCGACTTTACGAGCTACTTGTTGAACGCTCATTGTTTTTGCAGCTAACAATTCCTTGGCTAATTCCATCCGATAAGTTTGTAAATATCCAAAGACGGTTGTTTGAAAAACTTGACGAAAACCAAGTTTAAGTTTGTAGTCGTTTAATCCCACCTGATGAGCTAATTCTAATAATGATGGAGGATTTTCAAAACTATGCTGTAAAATTTCTTTAGCATAATGCAGCCTTTCTAAATCTTCGGAATTAAAATTATGAGAACCAGTTTTTGGTGATTTTGGCTGATGTGTTTGCTCTATTAGTAAAGCCATTAATTCCAAAACTTTACTTTCTAAAAATATTCGCTTGGTTATTTTTTCGTAGGGACATTGTAATATCTGCTGTACCGCAACTTGCATTTGTGCTGTTGTTTTACCCGTGGAATTATAATAATAATCTTCCTTTTCATTTCCCAGCAGATAATTCAACTCCTTGCGAATATCTGATATATTATCGCCGAAAAAGCTGTAAAATAATTCCGGCTGCATATGAACGTTTACATATAAGATTTGCTGTTTGCTCGAAGTTTGACATTGTTCCTGGGGAGCAATACCACTACCATAAAAAAAGTATTCACCTGCATCATTACAACATACCCGACTATCGCTGGAACTACCAGAAATTTGGAAACAAAATTCTAATGGATGCTGGCGTTCGGGACATTCTATAATTAGGTCATCGTGTAGTTGGTTATTCTCTATTACTAATTCTAACCCTTCTCGTAATTGTATTTCTCGATAATATCCTTTTCCTAACTCTTGGGGATATTGACAAATTATATCTTGACTATCAATTGACGAATTTTTATTTAACTGTTGGTTTTGTTCCATTAATTGCCAATAATCAGATTGTGATATTTTTATAGCCATTTGTTTTATAAAATTTAATATCTAATTTCAACCTAAAACTGTTTAAAGACGTAGCAATGCTACGTCTCTACATTTGGTGGTAAATCTACACAAAACTGATAATAATACGATTGATTCAATTACTTTTTTTAGTGGCGTTACCCCGCCAATATCAAAAATCCCAGCAGTGGCATCATCACTATTCCACCTGCCGAGAATAGATTATTTATTCCCATCTAGAGCTTTTCAAATTCATTAATGAAAATTATTGCTATCGTCTACAGGTGCAGATGATAAGTAGGTAAGCAGGAAAAATCATCATTGAGAGGGCTCTTAGCAGGGCGCAGGGAGCAGAGGGAGAAAGAGTTTGAGCTTGATTTACATTCCTTTATATAGTGTTATTTTTTTGTGCCGACTTACTTAGTAGCTATCAAGTTAACTTAAAACAATTGATAATAAATGTCAATCAGTTTTAGGTATTAAAAATCAATAAAAATTAACTTTAAAGGTTATTTTACTTTTTAAATAAATGTGTTGTCCAAGTTGATGTGAATGTATTAAAAATCACAAAAATCATCAATAAGAACTTATAAATAATTTTGCTTAACTACTTAACAAAGAGTTAAGATGATTCTTAAAAATTAAGAAGATGTTCCCGAAAAAGATAAAATTGTAACTGTTCTCCAATATCCCATTCCTCATTCCCTGGTAACATATATGGGAAAATTGAGGCATTCCCAATGGTGTGGCAGCGTCCCGATGGTAGACAAGCTTACGAACTGCGTCCAGTTAGCTTTGTAAAAGATTTTACGCGCTATGCTGCTGGTTCGGTTCTGGCAAAGTGCGGTGAAACTCAGGTACTTTGTACTGTTAGTGTTAGCGAACGAGTCCCGAAATTTCTCGTCGATAGTGGTAAAGGTTGGTTAACTGCTGAGTATCGAATGTTGCCCGGAGCTACTCAACAGCGGCACGAACGAGAAACCATGAAATTATCTGGGAGAACCCAAGAAATTCAGCGGTTGATCGGACGCAGTTTGCGAGCTGCGTTAGATTTTGAGGCATTGGGAGAGCGGCTTTTAACAGTAGATGCAGATGTACTCCAAGCCGACGCTGGAACCCGTACAACAGCAATTACTGGGGGATTTGTGGCACTCGCGATCGCCATTTCCAAGTTGATCGATGAAGGTGTTTTAGAGCGATCGCCGTTAATCGGACAAATTGCAGCGGTTTCAGTGGGTTTATTAGAAGAAGAAGCATTTTTAGATTTAAACTATCCCGAAGACTTGGCTGCGTCAGTAGATTTTAACGTAGTGATGAATCAAAATCAAGGAATCATCGAAGTTCAAGGAACCGCAGAAGCAGGTAGTTTTAGCCGTACTCAATTAAATAATTTATTAGATTGTGCTGAAAAAGGTATCAGTGAATTGTTAACCATACAACGAAAAGCCATTCCGCAGTGGGAGGAGTTATGGGGGATGGGGTGATGGGGGATGG
>JBHJOU010000998.1:0-3311 GCA_050329355.1 Rivularia sp. (in: cyanobacteria) | reverse complement strand
CCATCCCCCCTCTCCCCCGAACCCCATCTTCCATTTCCCTCTTGAGCGCATATTGGGATACATTTAATTTGTGCGATCGTTAAGGATGCTATTAAGTGGAGACCAAAATGAGTGAAGGTGTAATCAACATTAATGATGCAGATTTTGATCGAGAAGTACTGCAAGCTGAACAACCAGTATTAGTATACTTTTGGGCTTCGTGGTGCGGCCCTTGTCAGTTAATGTCCCCAGCGGTTGCTGCTGCTGCTGCAAAATATAGCGACAAGCTCAAGGTTGTGAAAATAGAAGTTGACCCCAATCCAGTTTCGGTTAAACAATATCAAGTGGAAGGTGTACCTGCTTTGCGATTACTTCAAGGAGATCAGGTATTAGCCTCTAGCGAGGGAGTTGTTAATAAAGAAAAATTGATGAGCTTATTAGATAATCATTTAATTGATTAGTGGTTAGTGGACAGTTGACAGTGGACAGTTGACAGTGGTTATTAGAAAAACCAACAACCAACAATCAACAACCAACAACTAACAACCAACAACCAACAACCAATATTAAAAATGCAATTTGCGAAGCGTTTAGAACCCCTGCAATCCAATGTATTTGCAGTTATGGACATTGCCAAGGTCCAAGCTTTGGCTAATAATCGTCAGTTAATTGATTTGTCTTTGGGATCTTCCGATTTACCAGTAGAAAGTCATGTCATCGAAGCGATCGCCAAGTCTTTGGATGACAAAAGTACTCATGGTTACTTGTTGTTTCATGGAACCCAAGGCTTTAGGAGAGCAGCAGCCGAGTGGTATTCGGCGCGATTCGGTATCTCGGTAGACTCGGAAACTGAAGTGCTACCCCTAATTGGTTCCCAAGAGGGGACAGCACATTTACCTTTAGCTATCTTAAATCCAGGGGATTTTGCTTTATTACTTGACCCCGGTTATCCTTCCCACGCTGGGGGAGTTTACTTAGCTTCAGGTCAAATTTATCCCATGACTCTACGGGAAGAAAATGATTTTTTACCCGTATTTGAGGAAATCCCCGCGCCGGTATTGGCACAGTCGCGGATGATGGTATTAAGTTATCCTCACAATCCTACTGCTGCGATCGCAACTCTATCTTTTTTTGAACAAGCTGTATCTTTTTGTCAGCAGCATAATATTGTCCTGGTTCACGATTTCCCCTATGTAGATTTGGTTTTTGCAGAAAACGAAGCGCCAGCAAGCACCAATCTCAAGTCTCTTGTTCCTTCAATTTTGCAAGCGGACTCAGAAAAAACCATATCAATCGAGTTTTTTACTTTGTCCAAATCCTATAATATGGGCGGTTTTCGTATCGGCTTTGCAATTGGCAACCGCGAGTTGATTGGGGCTTTACGTCGGGTAAAAGCAGTAGTTGACTTTAATCAATACCGGGGAATTTTGAATGGTGCGATCGCGGCTTTAAACGGCCCACAATCGGGGGTTCAAGCTGCTGTAGACAGTTTCCAAAAACGTCGCGATGTTTTTGTTAACGGTTTGCAGCGCATCGGCTGGGAGGTACCCACACCAAAAGCAACAATGTATGTTTGGGCAAAGTTACCGGAACCTTGGAGTCAAGATTCGATGCAGTTTTGCCGTTCGTTAGTGGAAAATACGGGTGTTGCAGTTTCTCCTGGTGTCGGTTTTGGCAAATCGGGAGAAGGTTATGTGCGCTTTGCATTGGTACATGAACCACCTGTATTAGAACTGGCTGTAGAAAAAATTTCTCAATTTTTACAGTTAGTTCATTAAATCTTCATTTAAAATTGATACAAACTTAACTCCTTTGTATCATTAGTTATAGTAATGCCGCGTTAAACTGAGCGTGGTATTACTGATTTGTGCATGATTATTTTAAAATATTCTAATTTTTTATTACCGATTACCAATTACCCGTTACCAATCTTTTATGACAATAAGTATAAAAAAAATTCGTAATTACGCATTACTTGGTACAATAATTAGCGTCAGTTATACAGCCCCAGCACAAGCAAGTTCATTTCAAAATGTTGCGTCTGATGATGCTTTAACAAAAACTCCACAAAATCCCGCGTCATCTAGTAATAAAGATACCTTGTCAGATAGACGGATATCTAATAAACCAGATTATTGTATATCTCCCCCCGAATTGGATTTGTGTAATCAATTCACAAAGGATGATAATAAAAATTCATTAAATAGTTTATTATTCCAAGAAGCTCAAGACAGCATACAATCAATTCAGGATGCTGAAAGTATTGAAATCAAAACTTCGGGAGAAGGAATTCAATACATTATATATAATACTGAATTTATTTCATCACAAAAGCAACAGCAATCAAATTTAGATACTTATACTACTAGTTATACTAGTGTTTGGCAATCTACAGTTTCTCAGAGAAAGAAAGTTCCGGAACCTTCGGCACTACTAGGATTAATCGCATTCTACTTATTCGCTGCAAAGTATCAATGGGCAAAAAATAGCTCAGATTAATAATTTAACTAATTTTTAATCACAGTTAATATTATTACTCGTACCCCATAGCAAAACTGCGAACATTACACTGAGTTTACTCTTGAACTAATTAAAGCGTTCAACTGAGTATGAAAAAAGTTGAAATTTTAGTTAGTTTAAATTTTACCTGTTGGGAATATAACTGAACCGTATTGTGTTAAATACACCCATAAGTAATATTTCTCGATGTCAACTTATTTATTTTATTCTTAAAAAGACTTAAAATTTATCATAAAAAATTAAGGTAAGGTTAAAGATTAGTTTAACATTACCTTAAGTTTTTATTTTAAGCTAGGATGAATAAGCATAAATAATCATGAAGCTAAATTTCGTTGATAGATAATTATTGACTAATTAGCTTTTTTTTGTATATATATCTTTAAAATCAGTCTGATTGGAAATGATATATTTGATTGTTTGACGAATAATTCACTTGTAACCTAATGATGATAGGTGAAAATGACAGTGCAGCTAATAAGTGCAAAGCAGCAATTGAAGTTACATAAAATCAAAAAAGTTTTGCTAGTTGAAGATAATGATGCGAATCGGATGCTGTTGAGTGATTGTCTAAATTTTTGTGGATACGAAGTCAAAAGCTTATCTAATGGTTCTAGATTTTTCTCTACAGTGGAGACTTTTCAGCCAGATTTAATTGTATTAGATTTAAAGTTACCTGATATTGATGGTTACTTGCTGCTAGAAAAAATGCAGCAAAACTCACAAACTGCTAAAATTCCTGTAATTATAGTTTCAGGGTTAGCTTTTAAATCAGATTGCAAAAAAGCGATAAGTTTAGGCGCTCGTCGCTATTT
>JBHJOU010000706.1:0-2934 GCA_050329355.1 Rivularia sp. (in: cyanobacteria) | reverse complement strand
AGTCAATTAATTCCGGTAGCCGTGCCATCGAACCGTTGGGGTTTTGGATTTCACAAATTACTCCCGCTGGATATAAACCGGCTAATCGCGATAAATCTACTGCCGCTTCAGTATGTCCGGCTCGTTTGAGTACGCCTCCTTTTTTGGCGCGAATCGGAAAAATATGACCGGGACGGCGTAAATCTTCCGGTTTAGTATGGGGGTTGAGGGCTACTTGAATCGTGCGAGCGCGGTCTTCTGCGGAAATGCCTGTGGTTACACCTAATTCAGGTCCTGCGTCAATGCTAACGGTGAAAGCAGTTTGATTGGTATCTGTAATGTTGTTGACCATCAAAGGTAAATCAAGTTCATCAAGGCGATCGCCAGTCATTGCCAGACAAATCAAGCCTCGTGCTTCCACAGCCATCAAATTAATTGTATCTGGAGTTGCAAACTGAGCAGCACAAATCAAATCGCCTTCATTTTCTCGATTTTCATCATCTACCACTACCACAGGGCGACCAGCTTTCAAATCGGCTAATGCGGTGTCAATGGAATCAAATTTAAATGCTTGATTTAAAGAAGCATTAACTTGGGTGGATTTCCCACCTTGCGGATAGTGCGTTTCGGTATTATGCTGCGACACAGAGAATTTCTCGAAGAGCGAACGTTAATTTTTTTTAATAAACCTTATTCTTTATTGTAGCTCTTTTATGAAATACCGTCTTGAAAGTGGCAATGATTCGATAACATAGCAGAAGTTTCTACTCACTAACAGTCTGGGTTTACTACCTAATGACAGTGTGAGGGTGTGAGTCTCCCCTGCGTCATCAGACCGCGAGTTAAAGCATGAAGCACATAGCAATTGCATCAACACGGAAAATCATTGGATAAGGATTTTAACATGGGCAATTTTAGCCGCGTACCCGTGGGAATTATTGGCGCGTCAGGTTACGGCGGAGTTCAGTTGGTGCGACTGCTGCTAAATCACCCAGAACTAGAACTGGTTTATTTAGGCGGGGAAGCTAGTGCTGGAAAGTCTTTTGGCGATATTTATCCTCACTTAGCCCACATCATCAATCTTCCGGTTGAAGCCTTAGAACCGGAGGCAATTGCACGTCGTTGCGAAGTCGTTTTTTTATCGCTACCCAATGGGTTAGCCTGCGAAATTGCGCCAAAACTGCTCGAATATGGATGTAAAGTCCTCGATTTGTCCGCAGATTATCGATTTCGCGACTTGACAACTTACACTAATTGGTATCGCAAACAGCGTCAAGATATTAAAACCGCTGCGGAAGCTATTTACGGATTACCAGAACTTTATCGCGATCGCATTTCTGATACGCAACTTGTAGGCTGTCCCGGTTGTTACCCTACCGCCAGTTTACTCGCAGTTTCACCTCTGCTCAAGCAAGGATTAATCGTACCCGAAACTGCGATTATTGATGGTAAAGGGGGTACCTCAATCGGCGGCAGGCAAGCCCAAACCCATTTACTACTATCGGAAGCCGACAATAGTATTGCAGCTTACAGCGTCGTCAGTCACCGTCATACACCAGAAATCGAAGAGGTTTGCAGTGATTTAGCCGGGCATGAAGTAACTGTACAATTCACACCCCATCTCATACCTATGGTGCGCGGTATTTTATCAACTGTATATGCAACTCTACGCGACCCAGGATTAGTCAGAGATGATTTAATTACTATATATAAAGCCTTTTATCGTAACTCCCCTTGGGTGAAAATCTGCGAACCAGGAGTTTACCCGCATACGAAATGGGCTACTGGCAGTAACTTATGCTATTTGGGTATCGAAGTTGACACCCGAACCCGCCGCGTTATAGTCATATCGGCGATTGATAATTTAGTCAAAGGACACGCAGGTCAAGCAATCCAGTGTTTAAATATTATGATGGGTTGGGATGAAACTTTGGGGCTACCAAGTTTGGGTTTTTATCCCTAGTGGTTCATTTCATTAATTTTGATGGCTTAATTAATATAAAGTTACTAGTAGTCGGATTTTACCAGAAATCTTGTAGAGACGTTATATATAACGTCTCTACATTACGTCGGTAGACAAACAAAACCAATCAAAACTAATGAAAATGACTACTAGTAGTAATATTACGCTATCCGGATACCTTTTCCTCAATTTTCGTATATCCCAATTTCCAATTATCCAATTGCTGTAACTCTTGTTGCTTACCTTGCAAAATTAAGGCGATCGCAATTCGGGTATTTAACATTCCTTTCATTAAATAATATCCGGGTTTAGCATACACACCATCAGTTGTAACTGTTCCACTGTAAGAAAGTATTCCGCAGTATGTACCTTTACCGGGTATTTCTACTTGTAATAATTTATCGTTGAGATAGCCACCCGGAATTTGAAATATAGCATACACATGATGTTGCCCCCGCCAAGGTTCAACTACTATCTTTTCGGGATAAACGTAGTATTTTTCAGCTTGCGAGGAAAATCCCCATTCATAACAAGCTGTGACTGGCGATTTTTTGGACACATAGGAAAAACCGAGTATACCGATTAAACTGAATAAAAATAATATATAAGTGAATTTACGCAAAATTAAGAGGAACAAAGCTGATCATATTTACAAATTACTGTTACAGTTTATGAGCTTCAAATCAGGATATCAAGTGATGTTTTACTCAACTGTCCTTTGAATAAAAAGTTGTTTTCAATACAAATGTCATATTTAGTACTCATTTAACTTTATTTATTGCGGATAACAATAGCATAATCAGTGGCAGATAAAGTCAATTTATATACAGTTAACTTGAGTATAATCATGACCATCACATCTGCTCGGTTCCCGGATATTACAAATCATTGGGCGCGTCCATTTATTGAAGCTTTAGCGCGTCGGGGAATTTTGAATGGGTATCCCGACGGCACATTTCGTCCCGATAATTCAGTTACCCGTGCTGAATTTG
>JBHJOU010000761.1:0-3915 GCA_050329355.1 Rivularia sp. (in: cyanobacteria) | reverse complement strand
GCGATCGCGTTTTGAGAGCGTGGTGCTTCTAATGGCTGTTTGAGAAATTCCCAGGAACTCTCAAACAGTTCCGAAGGAGTCAAAATTTGATGATAATTATAATCTGATATCCCTTCTATCAGAAAAGCTGCTTCCGCAAAATTGTCTCTAGTAACTGAAACAATCGGCACTCCTAATTTAGTTGCTTCCGAGAATGTACCGAAGCCAGGTTTAGAAATTACTCTCCCACAAATTGGCATAAAGTCAACGGGACGAATTCTGACATCTTGAACTTTGATTAAATTGGGTAAATCTGGTGCTGATTTATCAAAACTAATAAATTGCCAATCTGGGAAATAAGCTAGATTTTCGTAGGGTAATTGCTGTAAACCCAAACCACCAAAGCTGAGCAACACAGTCTTTTCACGAGATGTAGTTATTTCCCATCGGGATTTAATTTCATCAGCATCAAAAACAGGAGAACCACCAGTTAAACCAACATCAGTTATATTATTCTCAAATGCCTGCATCGGTTCGTGAAAAGGAAGACGAAAAAGGCGATCGCACTGGGAATAACATTCGCCAATCCAATCGGCAATGTCAATAAAATCACCGCCCCAATCACGATAAATAAAATCCCAACCAAAATTACTGATCATCCAGCAAGGAACATTAGCTGCTTTCCCAATTTCCGCAGCTAAGAAAGGAATATCAGCCAAAATTAAATTAACGCGATTCTGATGAATAAAATCAACTTCGGAAGCAATAATAGAACGATGATTTTTCTGAATTTCTAATAATTTTTCTAAAGTAGCTTGTTTATCCATTTTCAAACTATCAGCTTGAACAACCCCCAAATCGTAAGCACGGGGACGATGAATAAAATCACCTTTGATATAGCATTCCAACAACCAACGCGGTGCAGTTGTCACCATAATTAACAATACTTCCGGACATAACTGTTGAATAGTCGCTGCCACCGCAGCAGTACGAGTTGCGTGTCCGAAACCGTGATTAGTAATTGCAATATATAAAATAGGACGTTGCATATTTGGAATGGAGCATGGAGGATAGGGCATAGATGGCAATTGTGCTGGTTTTACCCTTTAATACTTTTTGACACTCTCCCGGATAGAATCCGGGAGATTCTACCAGCTTAGACTAGATTAGCTGATATATCTTCAAACAGTGTTAACTGTCTAGCCGAGTTCCCAGGCACCTTCCGTTTGCTCCGTGAAGCGGAACGTCTCCTTTTACCCTCTGTTGATTCAGTGGTGGGCATTTCAAACAGTCGAAGCTGTTTTGGTTCCCGAAAGTCTTCCGGTACCATTTTTATTTTTACTTTGCAAGAAACAGGAAAGGAATGCATTTCAATTCCGCGTTTCTTTATATTCCGTGCAGCATTTATATCCGCGTCGGCGTGATGAAAACAGTTTGTACAAATGAACTTTTCTTTACTCCTAGATGCTTTATCTTTATGTCCACAAGAAGAACAAATTTGTGAGGTAAATCTAGGATTAACACGCTCGAAAATCTTTCCTTGCTTTGCAGCTAAGTACTCGATTTTCTTGGTTAAAGAATACCAAGACGCATCAGATATACTGCGATTTAAACTGCGTTTTCTTGACTGACCGTTAGGGAGAAATCGCCCTTTTCGGTTGCTGTCTTCCTTGCTAGAGCATCGTTTCTTCATAGCCGAAATATTCAAATCTTCAACTATGATTGCGTCTGCTTTTTTAGTTAGCTCTCTAGCTAGTTTCCATTGGAAAGCCTCACGTCTATGAGTTATCTTTTGATGTAATATACTAACTTTTACTCGTGCTTTTTTACGATTATTAGAGTGTTTCTTTTTGCGCGATAAGGAACGCTGCCTTACTTTTAAAAGCTTGCGAGTTTTTTTATTAGTAGAATGTTTTGGATTACTGTACTGAGAACCATCAGAACAGTGTACCAGCTTGGTCACTCCCATATCTAAACCTACAACTGTCCTGACTTCTTCTGTAGGGGTTACGGGAAATGCAGGTACAGTTTTATCTTCTATTTTTAAAGTTATATATAATCCGTCAGCTTTTAATCTGACGGTTGCTGATTTAACATTGAATCCTTCAGGAATTGAGCGAGAATTAAAATATCCAATCCATCCCAACTTAGGAAGATAGATAGCTTTATCAGTGACTTTAATGCCAGCCGTAAAAGTAAATGATTTAAAATTGCTTTGATTTTTAAATTTTGGATACTTGCCACGTCCGGTAAAAAAATTATTGTACGCAACCTGCAACCGTTTAACATTTTGCTGCAATACAGTTGAATCTATTTCTTTGTACCAAGGACGAGCTTGCTTCAATACTGGAAGATTAGTTATCTGTATTTCTTCAGCAGTTTTTAACTTAATCTCGCCAGTTTTCTTTTTAACCTTATAAACTTCTCCAGTATCAGAAGTAGCTGAATTAGATGATATTGGGCAGGTTAAAGGACAAGCTGCACTTTTACTTCTTAAATCACAATATTCACCTTGCGTGAATCTTGATTGATAAGTCGTCTCTCTATCAGCAAGATTGTAATTTTAATTAGCTCTTAGCATATCAATCCAGCTAAGAACCTTTAAGGTTTGTTCCTTATTCGGTTTTAGCTTGTATCGATATCCTAAAAGCATTTATTGCAATATTCATTGTAGATGCGTTATTACTGTCTACATCACTATAGCATACTAATCCGTGAAAAATGCAACAGTATAGAAGGAAAAATCATACAGTTTCAATGATTAATTTTCATCTTGTATGGATACCCAAACGTAGGAAGCGAGTATTGGTAGGAGATGTAGAAAAAAGATTAAGAGAAATTATTTGGGATACCTGTAAAGAGAAAGACTGGCAGATTATCGCATTGGAAATCATGCCAGACCATGTTCATCTATTTGTTAATGTCTTGCCTGATATTGCAGCGCGTCAAGTTGCAGGACAAATTAAAGGTAGAAGTTCTAGGTATTTAAGAAAAGAATTTCCACATCTATTAAAATTACCTAGTTTATGGACTCACTCGTATTTTGTTTCAACCGCTGGCAATGTTAGTAATGAAACTATTAGAAGATACATTGAAGAACAACGCCATCATGACGTAACTTAAAATTGACGGCACATAAATGTGCTACCTCGTTCTACATCTCCCAACCTTTAGGCTGGGAGTTTTGAACCTCGACCAGTTCTATAAGCCATTCACGCCATACATCAAGGACATTCTCAACTAGGACCAACTATTGCTCCGAAAGTTTTTGCTCAGTTACGTCCACCAATTACACTAAAAGAAAACGATACTCACCACAATTTAACCGAAAGAGAATTAGAAGTATTAATCTTAATATCTCAAGGAAAAAATAATCGAGAAATTGCCAAACTTTTATATTTGAGTGAAGGAACCGTTAAAAACTACGTTACCCAAATTTTAGGGCGACTCGGATTAAGAGATAGAACCCAAGCCGCCTTATGGGCTAAAGAGAATTTGGGAATTTAGTTGTTAGTTGTGAGTTATTAGTTATTAGTGGTTAGTTGTCAAAATTATTAACTCTTAACTCCTAACTCTTAACTCCTAACTCTTAACTCCTAACTCTTAACTCCTAACTCTTAACTCCTAACTAACTTACATCATCCCCATTCCTCCCATTCCGGGCATACCCATACCGCCCATACCGCCCATACCGCCCATACCGCCCATGCCACCCATGTCGGGGCCACCAGCACCTTTGGGATCTGGTTTTTCTACTATCAAAGCTTCGGTAGTTAGTACCATTGCAGCAATGGAACCAGCATTTTGCAACGAGGAACGTACAACTTTGGCAGGATCAATAATTCCCGCAGCAATTAAATCTTCAAACTCGCCGGTAGCTGCATTGTAACCAATGTTAAGTTCGCTCTCCTTAACTCTGGAAACAATCACTGAACC
>JBHJOU010000873.1:0-7328 GCA_050329355.1 Rivularia sp. (in: cyanobacteria) | reverse complement strand
TTTCCGGAAACCTGGCATCGAGCGTAGACCAGGATGCAGCAATCGATTGACTCATATATCTATACTGGCTTTAAATCATCCCTATCTATTAGACCCTCAATGATGCAGTTAGTTCCTCTCCAAAGTGACGGATTTTCAACTGGAACAATTCTTAAAGCTAAATTTACGTAAAATTACGGTTAATAATATGTCAAGAAAAGGGCTGTTGTACCAGATATCAATAACTTTCTGACAAATATTGCTTCATATAAGCAAAAATGCTTTGGGAGTGCCAATACAATAATTGCCTTGTTGTAGGATGATAATATCTATATCATCTTGTTGGAAACTCACACTTAATAGGACTGATCGTAGTTTGTGTAAATGATTTTCTTTCATATAATGTTATCCCGGTAGTAAAAGAAATAAGTAAAAAACAAAATTGATTGTAATTAAACTAGACTTAATTTAATTGCGAACAATAGTACTATTTATTTGATTTTATTCATCAAGTATTTTTATGAATGTTGAGAAGCAAGTCCGATTTTTATTTTTGTTTAATAAACTACAAAATTAGACATATTCTTATTTCTTCAGGAATAAAGAATATTTATTTCTGTAGCATCCTTACAAGAATTTGAGGGGTTGTATCTACTTGAGGAGCATAAATATCCTCAGAATCCTGTCGTAGCGGTACTTGAATTTGCATGAACACATTCAATGAAAATGTAATGCTGATTGCGAGTAATAATTTTTCTAACATGATTTATCTCCCACTCTCCAAGTTAATGATTGGTAATTAGACCCCAATAGTTCCGGATATTTATCTATTGCCTGAAGTTTTTTTTGTTCTACAAGTAATGACATAAATCGGCATAGCTTTAGTTTGCCCGCACATACACGTTAAATTAGTAAATAAATTTATAAGAGTTTGTAAATGTTTGATGAGACTTACACCGACTATGATTAGTTAAAAGGAATATAAGCTGTGTATAGGAAGCTTTAGGGAAGCAAAACATGGTACGAAATGATTCTTTAGCGCGTATAGTGATGTTGCTCTGCTTCGGTACGGCAATTTTATCTCTAACTCTACATTGGCGAATTAGTACTTCGATGCCCAAAACTGTTGAAGATTCTACTAGAGTTAGTACTAACGAACCATTTGATTTTTTGGCACGACAAATTAGAGATTTTGTGTCCCTAGGGAAAGATGTAACAGAAGAATCTTTACCTAAATCTAAATTGCCATCAAAGACACAAGCCGCATCTCCACAGCAATCCGAAGCAAAACGTCTTAATAATGCATCTTTTGAGAAAAAAGTAGTAGTAGATTTAGGCGATCGCCGAGCTTATGTATATCGTCAAAATACGGTTATCGCTAGTTATCCTATTGGTGTGGGGAAAAAAGGTTGGGAAACTCCTACAGGGACTTTTGAAGTGTTGCATATGCAGCATTATCCCGCATGGAGACACCCAATTACTGGTAAAGTTTTTCCAGCAGGTCCAAACAGTCCTTTGGGAGAACGTTGGATTGGGTTTTGGTCAGATGGACACAACGAAATTGGTTTTCACGGAACACCGGAATCGGATCTGGTAGGAAGCCCGGTATCTCACGGCTGTCTAAGAATGCGTAATTCCGATGTTCGCTTACTTTATGAACAAATCGACTTGGGAGTACCAGTGGAGATACGTAAATGACAGTTGATCTGGGACAGTTGACAATTATTTATTACCAATAATCACCTTTGACCTTTAACCTTTAACTTTTTTGTTCAAAATTTGGTGCGTAAGCTTGAAGTAAAGTGCTAACTTGGCGCAAAACTTCGTTACCAGAGTTTTTACCAATAGCTTGACGTTCGGGGAAGAAATTAGGTCTATCAAGATAACGAGAAATGGCTTCTCCTACTTGTTGGGAAATAAATTCTTGAAGTTCTGCTTTGGCTCTTTGACGTTGGTAAGTAGCACCTTCTTCAGTAGTCGCGTACAAAGGTGGTAGACGGTTAAGAGCATAAGCGGCTATATCTCCGACATCAAGGGAGCTTTCGCTAGTGGCTTCAATTTCAGCTACTCGCGCAATTGCCTCTGTCAACACCAACTCTTCCATAACATTAATGAATTGTTTTCGAGGCACCGCCACTACCTCACCAGTTAACAATGCTCCCATTAATCTATCAAGTGCCATATACTCTTCGATGGAGAGTTCAGAGGCATTGTCGCAAATGCGCCCAACTTCAGCTTCCATTGCTGGTGTTAGATAACCATCCTGGAGAGCCTGTTCTACAATTTTTTCGATACTCATAACGCTCATTTTATTATCAGCCACCAAGCAAGGTAGGACGGTACCAACTCAATTTGTTATTTTACTCACAAATAATACACATTTTACTAACAAAAGTAACAAATAACATTTTAATTACTTAATTCCATCAGTTAGCCATGGTGATGGATCAATAGATTGTCCGTTGACGTATAAACCCCAATGTAAATGGGGACCTGTTGAAGCTCCAGTAGAACCGATGCCGCCAATCAGTTGACCTTGTTTAACCATGTCACCTTCTTTGACATTAATGCTATTCAAGTGCAGAAAAATGCTGGTAACACCTTGTCCGTGGTCAATACCAACTGTATTACCGTGAACTCGGAAACCTTGGGATACTGTACCTACTAAAGTCACTCGACCAGCTGCTGGTGCGACTACAGGTGAGCCAGTACCACCTGCGTAATCAAGTCCACGGTGGTAGTAGTCATTTGCAAATTTACCATTATAGTAGCGACGTACACCATAGATTGTACTAACACGTGAATTATTGGGTCTGGTGAAAGCACCGTTCCAATATTTTTCTGGTGTGAGAATTGCTTTAAAAGCTTTTGCCCGATCAAGTTCGTATTGTGTCGCTTTTACACCAGCTTTGCCAGGGGGTAAAGTAATTCTTTGAACAGGAAATTTACGATTATTTACCCACACAGCCAAGTTTCGGGTTGTTCCATCACCTGAAACCTGAATTACTCTTCTCCCAGATTTTTGTAATGGAGTAGTGGGAATAAAAGCACGATACTGATTTGGTGCAACTTCAAATACTGGATAAGTTTCTCCGTCACTAGTAACTTGTAAATTCTGACCATTTGCGGGGTTGTCAGGAGTTACTAAGACTGATATTGTTTCACCTAATTTGGGTGATGATGGAACTATTTGGACTTGTGCGGCTTCTGCTATGGAAGTAAAAGCTAGAGGAACAGCACTAGCAACACCTAGAGCCATCTTCAATGCAAAATTAGCGTTAATACCTTCAAAAAGTGAAGATAACAATCTTTTTCCAGAATTAGCGACGCTGACTTGGTTATTCATATATCTATAAACATTGTTTATTACCTAGCAAGAAAAATAGACTCGCCCATTATATATAGTGTTTCCTATCTACAACATTTTTTTGTTTTAATGTTGTATTCGCTGACTTGAATACATTTATATTTTATTTTTGATGTTGTCAAGTATCTTATATTTTTAATTATTAACTCTGTCAAAATGATAAGCAAATCAGCGCTGATACTCAAAAACATGATTGTTTTTACTTATTTGTTGATAAAAGTGCATGAAAATCAGTTGTTTTTTGAACTTTAAAAATGAAGAATATTTATCATATATATTTAACAATTTGATGGCACAAAAAAAGTTATTTCACAATTATTAAAAATCAAAATATAATATTCGGCTATTTATCTGTACAATGTCTTGAATAAATTATTTAATCCTGGGTAAAACACGCACAGCGATAACAACTTTTATATTTCTATTTCGATACGATATATCTACAATTAATGAAAAGATAAAAGAAGATCAAATCAAATAAATACCATATAATCGTCTTTCTGAAATCGTTACAGTTGGGTAAGCTTTGTTAAGAGTATAAATATAAATAAATGCTTGGCTTATAAAATAAACCAAGCATAATAAATTAGGAATTTTCAGCTGGGAGAAGAAATTAATAACTATAATATATCTTCGTAAAATAAAAATCTGTTCGTTGATAACAAAAATAGAAAATAGTCGTCGATTATCTTGTATCTATTCTAGTCATATACAGTTAAAAACTTATTCTTTTAATATATAAAAATATATCTATGTCTTTTGCGTGGGGTAATAAGTCGGGTTTTTATTGCTGTTACAAGTGTGTGATTGATATTTATCTTAAAAACCCGACTTCTGTGATTATTGTGGGGTAAGAAGTCGGGTTTTTATGACTGGCAATTTTTCTTTTCATCAAACATAACCCTCCAGGTATTTTTTAGGAGATAAAAAATACAAGAAAAAATGTTTTCTTCAAAACATCTTCAATTCAGAAGACACGTTATGGTGCATTATATAATATTACGAAAATAAACGTAGCTTGATTGTATTTCAAGATACTTTGTTTTCTTGTTTAAACGCTTGCGGTAAACATTTCCGCAATGGTAGCGTCTAAGACTGTTGTAGGAATTGAATGGAATTTGCTAATAATGAAACGCCAGCTGTCTCTACTTAATGTTTGCTCGATTTTTCTTTCATTTTTTACCCCGTTATCTGTGATTGCGGCACCACCAAGAAACCCAGATAAAACTGTAAAATGTGACATATTAGTAGTGGGTGGTGGATTATCCGGGATTGCCACCGCTTATGAAGGTTTACTTGCAGGAAAAGAAGTTTGCATCACAGAAATAACTGACTGGATGGGAGGACAAATTTCTTCTCAAGGAACATCTGCACTTGATGAACGTCCGATGCAGCGACAAAAGTTGTTTTATTCTCGCGGCTATTTGGAGTTACGAGAACGGATCAACAAAACTTACGGTGAACTTAACCCCGGTGACTGTTGGGTAAGCGATTCTTGTTTTCTTCCTGGTGACGGCGATAAAGTGTTGGTTTCGATGCTCAAAGATGCTCAAAGAAAGGGTAGAGGTAAGCTGCAATGGTTTCCTAATACTGTGATTAAGGAACTCGAAACTACTAGCAGTGGAAAAATAATTGATGGTGCTTATGGTATTCAACATAAAAGTGCCAATGGGCAGCCTCCATTAAATACTTTTACCTTGTCTCAAACTATCGAAGATGCCTATACTTATGAAAATTCTTCGCGTTTAGATAAATCTATTATTCGCTTTGTTCCCAAACAAGCAAAAAAAGGTGATGCTCCTAACTGGTATGTGATAGATGCTAGCGAAACTGGAGAAATTATCGGACTTGCGGATGTTCCTCATCGTCTTGGCATTGATGAACGTTCTTATCTAGAGCCTTCTTCTTCTAGTGCAACAAATGACCCTTATTGCACTCAAGGCTTTACTTATACCTTTGCAATGGAGGCTACAAAAGAGCCTCAGCAAAACGAAATGCCGACGTTTTATCCTCAATATTCTCCTTACTATAGTTATGAATTAAAACGTTTAGCAAGCTTTCCCTTAGTCTTTACTTATCGTCGGATTTGGAGTCCTCAAAAGGGCGAAGATATGAAATTCGGCGGTATCAATTTTAGCGCTCCTACACCTGGTGACATTTCCATGCAAAACTGGACTTGGGGTAACGATTACCGTCCGGGAACTTCGCAAGATAATCTAATTTATACTCGCGAACAACTCGCATCTAGCGGACAATTGCAACCTGGTGGCTGGATGGGAGGACTGCGAACAGATGCTTTACGTAAAGGAGAGGAAATTTCTCTAGGTTATTTTTACTGGTTGGTTGCGGGAACTACGGATTCTCAACTTGGCGAAGGTGTGAAGCAACTTTATCCAAATCATCGCTATCTTAAAGGTTTAGATTCCCCGATGGGAACGGCACACGGGTTATCTAAATATCCGTATATGCGTGAAGGAAGGCGGATTATCGGTCGTCCCGGTTACGCACATCCTAGAGGCTTTTCTATCGAAGAAATTGATATTTCTCGTCGTGATTATAATGACGAGTTTTATCGCAAGACTTTACCTACAAGAATGTATCGTAAACTGAAAGCTTCTTTAGCTGGTTTAGAAGCAACATCGGTTCTTACTGGTCAAAAACGCCCAGAAGATGTAGCACGACGGACTCGTTCTACAATTTTCCCCGATGCAGTGGGTATTGGACATTACGCCATCGATTTTCATCCCTGCATGACAAAAAGCCCTCCGGAAGCACCAGGAAACACTGAGCGTGAAGGTGAAAGACGCGGTGCGGGAGAAGCTTATCCATTCCAAATTGCACTTCGAGCCATGATTCCCCAGAAAATAGATAATTTATTGGTAGCTGGTAAGAGCATCGCTACGAGTCACATTGCAGCTGCCGCTTATCGTGTACATTCCTTTGAATGGTCTGCTGGTGCAGCTGCGGGAACTACAGCGGCTTTTGCGTTGAAAAATAATATTGCACCTTACGAATTGGTCGATGAATTACCTCGAATTGAACCGCAGTTAATTCAATTACAACGCTTGTTAAAACAAAATAACAATCCAACTGCTTTCCCCGATACTTCAATTTTTAACGAAAACTGGAATGATTGGAAATAATTAAGCAGGTCTATGGTGCGTGACGCTACAAGTCTTATTGCTATGTTCAAATTATCTCATAGCGTCACACACCCTACAATTTCTCTATTTCTTTGCTGATTATTCGGGTGCATCTATAATAGTTTTTTGATCGGTAATTTTTTGTCGGGAAGGGAGTAATAACCATAGACTGCTAAGAATGCACTAAACTAGTTACTTGTGATGTATTTTTATGAAAATCTGTAGCAAAGTTTTTATGGCTACCAAAATATCAGCCAATCTTTATGGGATGGCTAATGCACCAACTATAGCTCCCGATCGGGTTAGTGAGGTTAAGCGCAAACCTTATCCCAACTACAAAGTTATTGTTCTCAATGATGACTTTAATACTTTTGTACACGTTGCCGATTGTTTGACCAAATATATTCCGGGAATGACTGGCGATCGCGCTTGGGAATTGACCAATCAAATCCATCATGAAGGACAAGCCGTTGTCTGGGTAGGACCTCAAGAACCCGCAGAGTTATATCACCAGCAATTACGTCGGGCTGGTTTGACAATGGCACCTCTTGAGGCTGCGTAAAAATAATGGCTAAACCCACCTCGAAATCTGCTAAAGCAATTTCTAACCGTGAGAAAAACGGTAGACTCGTTTGGAATCATTCCACTCATATTGACGGTCTGATACCGATTCTCGAACGTCTCTGCAACCAAGATAGTATTCAAACCATAACACCCGGAGAAATCAGCCGCGTCAGAGGTCATTCCCCTCATATGCAATTACGGGTGTCTGTTCCAATTCGAGGTGGGTTTAAAGTCATCGCTCGTCAAGGAAAAACCGTGCAAGAAGTGTTT
The DNA here is from genome assembly GCA_050329355.1 of Rivularia sp. (in: cyanobacteria). Lineage (GTDB taxonomy): Bacteria > Cyanobacteriota > Cyanobacteriia > Cyanobacteriales > Nostocaceae > Rivularia. The sequence continues at coordinate 5 of JBHJOU010000873.1, read as the reverse complement.
ATCCT
>JBHJOU010000821.1:0-4571 GCA_050329355.1 Rivularia sp. (in: cyanobacteria) | reverse complement strand
TGTCAATTTGAAATTGAACAAGATGATCATTGGGATAGATTTATGCGTTTTATGCATCGTTATGCTGATGCTAATGGTATGGCTTATGAAGATAGTTGAAAGTTAATTTGAGATTTTAGATTATCTTTACATTCTTCCCTACTTCCTACTCCCTACTCTCTACTCCCTTAACCAAAATTAACAGTTGCCAATGTCCCTCGGATTTCGCTAGAATCTTTAAGCTTTAGGCAAGCACGAGTGAGTCTGTCAGCATTAAAACCCAACCAGCTTGATATTACAGTAAATAGAGAAGAACCACGATGGCTAAACGCATACAGTTAGTTTTAAATCAAGATGTTAACAAATTAGGAAAATTAGGGGACTTAATAGACGTAGCTCCTGGTTATGCTCGTAATTACTTGCTTCCTAAAAATTTGGCAACTTTCGTAACTCCGGGTGTTCTCAAACAAGTTGAACGTCGTAGAGAATTAGAACGTCAGCGTCAAGAAGAATTGAAGCAAAAAGCTGTTGAACAAAAAACAGCACTGGAAAATGTCGGTAGCTTCAAAATTGCTAAGCAAGCTGGTGAAAACCAAGCTATTTTCGGTACCGTTACCAGCCAAGATGTGGTTGATATAATTCAAGGTGCTACTGAAATGGAAATAGATAGACGCGGTATTACCATCCCCGATATTAGTAGTTTGGGTACTTATCAAGCAGAAATTAAACTACATTCCGATGTCACAGCAAAAGTCAAAATTGAAGTTGTAGCCAACGAATAATCTTTAATTACTAAAGATTATTTCAGAAAAGATGAAAACGAGTATCTAAAGATACATTAGATACTTTATTATTTATCTCAAAAATCTGTGCTTTAATTATTTGAAACTTATTCATTATGTGTAGAGACGTTGCACCGCGATGTCTCTACACGTTGTTTGAGGACTATTTGCACTATCAGAGGAATAGTTCACTAGTTCTATATTAGAAAAATTATCATTCGGGTTATGTCTCAAGAATTAAATTTTCAAGGAAATCTAGATCGTCTCCCACCACAAAATATTGAGGCTGAAGAAGCTATTTTAGGCGGAATTTTACTAGATCCCGAAGCTATTAGCAGAATTAGCGATAGTTTGAAGCCGGAAGCTTTTTACATCAGCGCTCACAAAGATATCTATACCGCGATGTTGCGACTTCAATCTCAGAATAAACCCACCGATTTACTCTCGGTTATCAGTTGGCTTAACGATCGCGATTTACTAGAAAAAGTGGGTGGCAGAAATAAACTCGCTTCCCTGGTAGATAGAACTGTTTCAGCGGTTAATATCGATGCTTTAGCCGCCTTAGTAGTGGAAAAGTATCGACGGCGACAGTTAATTAAAGCAGGTAACGAAATAGTTACATTGGGTTACGAAACCGAAACCGAGTTCCGCACCATAATCGACAAAGCAGAACAAAAGGTATTTGGTATCGCTCAAGCCCGCACAACAAGTGGTTTAACCCACGTTTCCAACACCTTAATTAATACTTTCCAGGATATTGAAGAACGTCATGAAGGAGTTGCTTTACCCGGTATTCCCTGCGGATTCTACGATTTGGATGCGATGACTAGCGGTTTTGGACGCTCGGACTTAATTATCATTGCCGGTCGTCCGTCAATGGGTAAATGTTTACAAGCAGATGCGGAATTATTGCTGAGTGACGGTAGTATTTCCACAATTCGAGAGATATATCATCGTCGTCAGGGAGAATTGTTAACACTTCAAGACAATTGGAAATTCGGTTTTACTCAACCAGAAGCATTCATTGATGATGGGATTAAGCCGGTATTTGGTGTCAAAACTCGTTTAGGAAAGTATATTGAGACAACTATTACCCATCCTTTTTTAACTATTAATGGATGGAAGCGACTTTCCGAATTGAATGTAGGAGATAAAATTGCCGTACCCCGGAAAATCAATGTATTTGGTAAGCAAAAAATTCGCGAGTGTGAAGTTAAATTATTAGCTTATTTAATTGGGGATGGTTGTTTAACAGATACAGCACCAAAATTTAGCAACATTAATTCTTTAATTCAGCAAGATTTTACTTCTTCAGTTACAGAGTTTGCTCCTCAACTAAGAGTTATTGAAAAGAAACGCTCCAAACGTTCCCCAATGCTTCATGTTGAGACTTCAGAAGAAGAAAATCCGCTGATTTCTTGGTTAGAAAATTTAGAATTATGGGGTAAAAAAGCAGACGAAAAAACACTTCCTGGTGTAATCTTTAAATTAGAACGTCAGCAAATTGCTTTATTCCTCAATCGTTTATTTGCTATTGATGGATGGGCTAGCGTATTAAAAACTGGTCAAGTACAGCTAGGATATTACAGCGTTAACGAAAAACTAGCGCGACAAATACAACATTTATTGCTCCGATTTGGGATTATTGCAGCATTAAAAACCCGATTAGTTAAGTATAAAGATACCAAACGTGAAGCTTGGCAACTTGATATTACTAATGCTCGTGCCATCAAAAATTTCGTATCAGAAATCGGTATATTTGGCAAACAAGAAGTATTATCTCAGATTAAAGCAGTATTACTTGAAAAAAGATATCAAACAAATCGTGACTTGATACCTGTAGAGGTTTGGAAACAGTTAGCAATAGCAAAAGAAGAAGAAACTTGGACAGGTTTAGCTAAACGTGCCGGGATTCAAGGATATTCAAATATTCACGTTGGTAAACGTGCTTTATCACGAGAAAGACTATTTTCATTAGCAACAGCCTTAGAAAATTTACGACTGCAATATTTAGCAACCAGCGATATTTATTGGGATGAAATTGTTTCCATCGAACCGATGGGAGATAAACAAGTTTATGATTTAACAATCCCAGATACGCATAATTTTGTTGCTAATGACATTTGTGTTCATAACACAGCATTCTGTCTGAATCTTGCTCATAATGTTGCATCATTATATAAACTACCAGTTGCCGTTTTCAGTTTAGAAATGTCAAAAGAGCAATTGGTACAGCGACTATTATCTAGTGAAGCAGAAATTGAAAGTACCTATTTAAGAACCGGACGTATCAGTCAAACCCAATGGGAGCCTTTAAGTCGGGCAATTAGCGTACTTTCAGAAATGCCGATTTTCATTGATGATACGCCAAATATTACCGTCACAGAAATGCGTAGTCAAGCGCGACGCTTGCAAGCAGAAGCCGGTACAGATATCGGTTTAGTAATCATCGATTACCTGCAATTAATGGAAGGTGGTGGTGATAATCGCGTCCAAGAGCTATCAAAAATTACCAGGAGTATCAAAGGGTTAGCGAGAGAATTAGGCGCTCCCGTAATCGCTTTATCTCAATTGAGTAGAGGAGTAGAAGCTCGGACAAACAAGCGTCCCATGCTCTCAGACTTGAGAGAAAGCGGCAGTATCGAACAAGATGCCGACCTAGTAGTAATGCTGTATCGCGATGAATACTACAATACCGATACCCCCGATAGAGGAATTGCCGAAGTGATAATTGCCAAACATAGAAACGGTCCCACAGGAACCGTTAAATTACTATTTGACCCCCAATTTACCAAATTTAAAAACTTAGCAAAACCGAGTCATTATTAGTTAGGAGTTAGGAGTTAGGAGTTAGGAGTTAGGAGTTGGGAGTTAGGATTTGGGAGTTGGGAGTTGGGAGTTGGGAGTTAATAATTACCCATTACCTATTACCTATTACCTATTACCTATTACCTATTACCTATTCTCAACTAACTCCTAATAATTCCACATCAAAAATGAGAGTTGCGTTCGGGGGAATGACACCACCAGCACCGCGAGAACCATAACCTAATTCAGGGGGAATAGTTAACTTACGGCGATCGCCAACTTTCATTGTACTGAGTCCTTCATCCCAACCCTTAATTACTTGTCCTTGACCGATTTGAAATTGGAAAGGTTGACCTCGATCTCTTGAACTATCAAATTTGGTGCCATCTTCCAAAGTACCCGTGTAGTGAACAGATACAGTTTGTCCGGATTTAGGAGTTGCACCAGTCCCCTCCTCTAAAACTTCATATTTTAATCCCGAAGGTGTTGTAACAACTTTTTCGTCAGACATATTATTATTGCTCGCTTTTGGAGTGTTATTTTCAGTTACTGTTGTAGACGCTGGTGATGCTTGAGTAGTGTTTTCTGTAGCAGCACTTTCGGGTGGTTCAGTAGAGACTTGAGCGCACCCGAAAACTACAACACAAAGCAGCACCAAACATACACGCTTCAAAATTGGTTTCAATTTAGCTATCCTCCCAATGATTAAGGTTAAAGGTTAGAGGTTAGAGGTTAAAGGTTAGAGGTTAGAGGTTAGAGGTTAAAGGTTAGAGGTTAAAGGTTAGAGGTTAAAGGTCAAAGGTTAGAAGTCAACTGTTAACTGTCAACTTTTCTCCCCCTATCACTTTATCCTGAAAGTGCTTAAAATTACCGCCAAAGTTTGTTTTCTAAATCGCGCACTTGACGCTCTAAACGGTCGATTCTACCGCGTAATTCGTCTACTTCCGACTGACGAGCAACTCCCAAATCTTGCAGCATATTCTTCATTTGTCGCTGCATATT
>JBHJOU010000677.1:0-6946 GCA_050329355.1 Rivularia sp. (in: cyanobacteria) | reverse complement strand
CCATCCCGAATAAAACGATTTGAAGATATTTCTGTTACCGCCCTGATACCAATCCAGTCAGCAGAAACATCAATATTATTAATTGCTTTTTTAAGTTCAGACCACATACAGTAAAAATTTAGTGTGAGGAAGGGGAGACTATATTATTTACTACAAAACGTCAGATTTTGCAGCTATGATTTGTTAAGTTTTTTCTTTTTTTAAAAAAAATAGTAATTTGGTAATTGGTAATGGGTAATGGGTAATGGGTAATTGGTAATGGGTAATTGGTAATTGGGAATTAATAATTTTATTCTCCCCATCCCCCCATCTCCTTGTCTCCCCCGAACCCCCTCCCCCCATCTCCTTGTCTCCCCATCCGCCATCATCTATTCCTCAAACTTGCCTTCAGCTAATAATTTTGGGCGAAGATATAAATTTTCTAAAAGAACAGTTATACCGGCTACCCAAGGGGGGACAATCACAGCCCCAATAATTCCTAACACCTGGGTTCCCCCCAAAACTGCTAAAAGTTGATAAAACGGATGGACTCGCACGGAAGAACCTACTAACAAAGGATCTAAGACGTAACTTTCAACATTTTGAATAATTACAAACAATAGTAGTACCCATAAAAAAGTTAACCCTCCTAGGGGAATGGCAACAATTAAAGCTGGAATTGCTCCTAAAACTGGACCGATAAAAGGTATAACGTTGGTAAATGCCGCAATTGTACCTAATGCTAAAGCAAATTCCGCAAGTCCTAAAACTCGTAAAGCAAGGGCGATCGCAATCCCCAAAATCAATGAAACCAAAACTCTTCCTTGAACATAACCTCCCATGCGTCGAGAAATTGGTAAAACTTGAGCTTCAAGACGTTCATTCCACGGTTGTGGAAATACATTTATCAAACCATTAATTAAGCTTTTGCTTCCAGCAGCCATATAACCAGAAATCACCACAGCCAAAATCAAATTTACTGCAGCTCCAAGAATACCGAAAGTTACACCAAAGGAACGTAAAACCAAATTTTGACTTGAACGGAACAACCAATTAGTTAGTGCTTGAAGATCAAAGAATTGTTCTAGAGTTTCTATCTGAGTAATTCCCACTCGTGTAGCTAAATCTTCAACTGCTACCCCCAAACTGTCCAAATAAACCGGAAATCTACGGGCTAAACGCTGGATTTGTTCCGAAACAGAAGGACCGATTAATAAACCAATTACAATCAATCCTCCAATTAAACCCAGATAAAACAGAATAACTCCCAACCAACGGGGAAAACGAAACTTTTCCAGTGCATCAACAAAAGGTGTAATAGTCGCAGCCAACACCACAGCAATCATCAAAGTTAACAATAAACTCCGTAATTGCCACAGTAAAATGACGAGAAAAAATCCCGCGATCGCCAATAGAATATCGGACAGGGTGAAGAATTTACGCTTTTCCAACATGATTATAGGGAATGAGAGGATGGTGAGATGGTGAGATGGGGAGATGGGAAGATAGGGGGATGGGGGGATAACTCCTCATCTTCAATCCAAAATCCAAAATTTAAAATCCAAAATTCTAACCCCTGTGCCATTTCGTACCTTCACGAGCATCAATTAAGGTAATACCTTGGGCTTGCAATTCATCGCGGATGCGGTCGGATTTGGCGAAATTCTTGGCAATTCTAGCTTCTTGTCTTTGTTGAATTTTTTCTTCTATTTGCTCATTGCTCAAACCATCACTTGTAAGCTTTTTCGATTCTATTTGAGCTTCCAATCCCAGAACATCAGCTAATGTAACTAAAGTTTGCCACATCTTATGTAATTCTTCGGATGTAGTTTCGATTTTACCTTGATGTACCAATATATTCCCTTCCTTACCAAGTTCTTTAGCCAGTTCAAATAATACTGTTAAACCGCTAGAAAAATTAAAGTCATTATTTACAGCTTCTCGGAAACGCACAATATAAGAATTTTCTCCTTGTCCCCTTGTCTCCTTGTCCCCTTGTCTTTTTTCCCCAATGTCCCATCCTAATCCTGAACCATACTTATTCCCAAAAACCAATCCTTCTTTGAGAGTATTCCAACCATTGGTAGCTGCTTCTATAGCTTCGTCGGTAAAGTCTATGGGTTTGCGGTAATGTGCCATAAGTACAAATAACCGCACTGCCATTGGGTCAACTCCTTGATCGAGTAATTCCCGAATGGTGATAAAGTTACCTAGAGACTTAGACATTTTTTCACCTTCTACTTTTACCATGCCATTGTGTAGCCAGTAATTAGCTAAAGGTTTACCAGTGACAGCTTCCGATTGAGCGATTTCGTTTTCATGATGGGGAAAAATTAAATCGGCACCACCTGCATGAATATCAATAGTCTCTCCCAGACGCTCCCTAACCATCGCAGAACACTCAATGTGCCATCCTGGACGACCTTTTCCCCAAGGTGAATCCCAGGAGGGTTCTTCGGGTTTTGCGGCTTTCCATAATGCAAAATCAAAGGGATATCTTTTTATCTGATATTCCGGATCTTCTACATTTACTCTTTCGCTGGCACCGGCTTGCATATCTTCTAATTTACGCCCCGAAAGCTTGCCGTATTGGTCAAATTTCTGTACTGCGTAGTAAACATCACCGTTTGATGGATAAGCGTAGTCTTTGTGTTCCAACTCGTGAATTAACCGTTTAATGCCATCCATTGTTTGAGTAGCGCGGGGATACTCGTCGGCTTCCTTGATATTTAACCGTGCCATATCTTCAAAATAAGCTTGGATATAACGTTCGGCTACAGCTTCCATCGATGAGTGTTCAATTCTTGCTCGCTTTAAAATTTTATCGTCAACGTCGGTAAAATTCTGCACATAACGCACTTGATAACCGCTAAATTCTAAATAGCGTCGTACTACATCCCAAACAATACAAGCTCTAGCATGACCCAAATGGCAGTAATCATAAACCGTTACGCCGCAATAATACATCTTAACTTTTTGCGGTTCTACAGTTGTAAAGGCTTCTAAACGACGAGTCAGGCTATTGTAAACTGTTAGGGTCATAACTAAAAAAATTTGAGATTTTGGATTTGAGATTTTGGATTAAATTATAAATTGTTTCAATTTACCAAATGTGAGTTACGCAATAATTAGGTTAAAGCAGTTTTGCGTTATCACCTAAGCTACATTATTATTTTTACTTCTTTTCTATTTGATTTAAGGTTCTGACCATGCAATCATCAATAACTTCATCAGATCAACCAATGGAAGCACCGAAACAGGGATTACCAGTCACAATTATTACTGGGTTTCTCGGTAGCGGTAAGACGACTTTACTCAATCATATCTTGACTAATCAGCAGGGTTTGAAAACCGCCGTTTTAGTCAATGAATTTGGCGAAATTGGCATTGATAACGAGTTGATAGTCTCCACCGATGAAAATATGGTGGAATTAAATAACGGCTGTATTTGCTGCACTATTAATAGCGATTTGGTAGATGCCGTTTACAAAGTCATGGAACGCCAAGATAATATAGACTATCTAGTCGTGGAAACAACGGGTTTAGCAGACCCCTTACCCGTCGCATTAACCTTCTTGGGTACTGAATTACGAGATTTAACTCGTTTAGATTCCATTGTCACTTTAGTAGACGCAGCGAATTACAGCTTAGATTTGTTCAACTCCGACGCTGCTTTTAGCCAAATAGCCTACGGTGATGTAATTGTTCTTAACAAAACCGATTTAGTTAATGAAGCCGATTTGGATGCTTTAGAAGTCAAAATTCGGGAGATCAAAGAAGGAGCCAGAATTCTCCGCACCAGAAAATCCCAAGTACCTTTACCTTTAATTCTCAGCGTCGGTTTGTTTGAGACAGATAAGTATTTTGATGCGGCTGTTGAAGATAAGCATGAGCATCATGACCACGAACACCATGACCATTCAGAATGCGGTCATGACCACGACCATCATAACCATGATAACCATCATGACCACCATAACCATAATGATCATTCCCACCATTTAGAAAATGATGGTTTCACCTCAGTATCATTCGAGAGCGATAAGCCGCTTTCTATCCGTAAATTTCAGTATTTTCTAGATAACCAGTTACCCGAAAACATTTTCCGTGCTAAGGGAATATTATGGTTTGATGAAAGTCCCAAAAGACATATTTTCCACCTTTGCGGTAAACGCTTTACCCTTGATGATGATGAGTGGGGTACAAAACCTCATAAAAATCAACTGGTATTAATTGGTCAAAATTTGCACAAAGAAGAGTTATTAAAACAGATAGAAAACTGTGTGTGTATTCATAAGGCTAGCAAAGGTCAAGGATTTGGCAAATAATCATCAATTGTAGAGACGTGATATATCACGTCTCTACAGGGTTTTGGGGATAAACCAATTGATTGATCGCAATTAATCAAATCTACTGCGAGAATCTTGCTCCCTAATGGCTACCAGGGAGCAAAAAGCTCCCACTAAGAATAGATGAACGCCCAAAATTTATTTGATAGACTTACATCTTAACTCTGGGAAAAGTTACAAAAGCTATAGAACTGCTAGATTGTTCTGATATAATAAGTAAAACTAATAATTAAATATTACCTGTAATACTTGACAATAAGTAGAATTAAGGGAGTGAAATTCAAACAATTAATCATTGTGAATTTTCCTTTCTGCTTATTAAATTAAGTAAAAATGGAATTCCTCTGAATAAAAGGAATTCCAGTACGTAATAAGTGACTCATTGATTGGAGTCTTTACAAGTTGATATTCAATAATCAGTAGCCAATATTAGCTAATGATAATTAAATATTGACTAGACAACAGCCATCGGACGACTACCAGCAGAGTGACGGTCTATCACTTGGTCAATTAAGCCATACTCTTGGGCTTCATGAGGCGACATGAAGAAGTCTCTTTCGGTATCTTCAGCAATGCGTTCAATGGGTTTACCAGTGTGTTCGGCTAAATATTCATTTAGCTTCTGCTTGTGATAAAGAATCTCGCGGGCTTGAATTTCGATATCGGTTGCTTGTCCTTGTGCGCCACCCAAAGGTTGGTGAATCATAATTCTCGAATGAGGTAAACTCATCCGCTTACCTTTAGTACCAGCAGTAAGCAGGAAAGCACCCATACTAGCTGCTAATCCGGTGCAGATAGTAGAAATATCCGGACGGATATGTTTCATGGTATCAAAAATACCCATACCAGCAGTTACTGAACCACCAGGAGAATTTATATACATATATATGTCTTTCTCCGCATCTTCAGCATCCAACAGCAACAACTGAGCAACAATTAAATTAGCTACATTGCTGTCAATGGGTTGTCCTAAGAAGATGATACGGTCGCGTAGTAACCGTGAGTAGATATCAAAGGCGCGTTCGCCGCGACCAGATTGTTCAATAACGATAGGAATCATGCAGCTTAGTTCTAGTTAATTTACATACATTTTATCGATTACTAAGCTAATTGTTGCTATCGATAGCACAAGAGAAAAAATATTGATTCTCTAATTAAGTGATTGTATCCACAAAAAAAGTAGCACAAATCACAAAATTCATATTAGTACCATAGGCTATCCGGATCAAATCATCATTACAGGTAAAACAATAATACGAGAGAGATATTAATCAATAACTTGAAGTCAAAATGCCATTTATCTACTGGAATAGGAAATAGTCATGTTAAAAAGATTACTACAAGCCACAATCATAACTTTATTACTCAATTTAATCTTCGGTTTAACCTCAAATACCGATGGAGCGATGACTTCACAAGCAAAACCTCCCCTAGATACACAACCCAAACCAACTGCGAGTCTACTTGTTCGTGCTATCAAGTAAATTGCAAGTGATTTGTATCGAAAGCTGACGAGGGAAAGGTATTAGTGTTTGACGTAATTAAATATTCATAATCAGAAGTGAAAAGTTTGTAAATTCGGCTTTTTGAATAAATTACGTTTTTCCAATCATTATCAAGCTTCACCGATAATTGATTGGGTAGTTATGGCTTAAAAGTCGGGTTTTTAGGTTAAATATCTGTCAGACAAGACAATTATGATCAAAACCCGACTTTTCACCCCACGAAAAATATTAATTGTGATGATTGATTTTAATAATTTAGCAGTAGGTTCCCCAGATGAATAAAACGATAAACTGAGCTTAAAAGGCTTTTCATATTTTTGGACTCATGACTAATCGTCTCGCTTTTGCTCAAAGTCTTTACCTCCGCAAACACGCGGAAAACCCGATTGATTGGTGGAGTTGGTGCGATGAAGCAATATCTACAGCTAAGTCGCAAAATAAACCAATATTTCTTTCTATTGGTTATTCAAGCTGTCACTGGTGTACCGTAATGGAGGGAGAAGCTTTTTCCGATTTGCAAATCGCTGAATATATGAATGCTAATTTTCTGCCGATTAAAGTCGATCGCGAAGAAAGACCAGATATTGATAGCATTTATATGCAAGCTTTACAAATGATGAGCGGTCAAGGTGGTTGGCCTTTAAATGTTTTTCTTGCTCCTGATGACTTAGTACCATTCTACGCGGGTACTTATTTCCCTGTAGAAGAACGTTATGGTCGTCCCGGATTTTTACAAGTATTACAAGCAATTCGCCATTATTACGATAGCGAAAAACAAGATTTACAACAACGTAAAGCAGTTATTTTAGAATCCCTGCTCACATCTGCGGTATTGCAAACCGAAACAGTCGCAGAAACACAAGATAATCTACTATTACAAAAAGCTTGGGAAACTTTTACCGGAATCATCACTCCCAATCAGCAGGGTAATAGTTTTCCGATGATCCCTTATGCACAGATGGCATTACAAGGAAGCAGATTTGATTTTACATCAAGATACGATGGCAAACAAATTTGTACTCAACGGGGATTAGACTTAGCACTCGGTGGAATTTTTGACCATGTTGCTGGTGGTTTTCATCGTTATACAGTCGATCCCACTTGGACTGTACC
>JBHJOU010000137.1:0-5640 GCA_050329355.1 Rivularia sp. (in: cyanobacteria) | reverse complement strand
CAAAAACATAAGAATTTGACAGTTGACAGTGGACAGTGGACAGTTGACAGTGGACAGTTGACTCTTGCCTCTAACCTTTAATCTGTAACCTTCATCCTTTCTGCTAAAGCGAATCGTGCGTGTTCTCTGTCGTCGAAGTGGATTTTTTCGGTGCCGAGGATTTGGTAATCTTCGTGTCCTTTACCTGCTAATAAAACTCCGTCTCCGGATTTGGCTTGGGTAATTGCGGTATGAATTGCAGTAGCGCGATCGCTAATTACTAAAGGCTTTACTGTGTCAGGAATTCCGGTTAAAACATCTTGTAAAATGCTTTGTGGATCTTCTGTGCGGGGGTTGTCCGAGGTTACTACTGCTAAATCGGCTAAATGAGCGGCGATTTTACCCATTTTGGGACGCTTGGTTTTGTCTCGGTCTCCACCACAGCCGAATACGCAAATCATTTTACCCGGAATAAATGGACGTGATGCTTTTAACAAGTTCTCCAAACTATCGGGAGTATGAGCATAATCTACAATTACGCTGATGTCTTGGTTTGAGGTAATTTGTACTCTTTCCATGCGTCCGGGAACTCCCTGAAATTCGGGTATCGCAGAACCTATTAATTGTAAATCTAAATCGAAGTGTAAAACGGCTCCGACTGCTGCTAATAAATTTTCTAGGTTAAATTGTCCTACAAGTGGCGAACTAAAAGCTATATCACCTTTGGGAGTATGTAAAGTGCCGCTCACTCCATTGGGTTCGTAACTTAAGTCACTCATATATAAATCAGCGGTGGAATCGTTGACGCTGTAACTCCACACCTTGTTTTCGTTTAAAGATTCTATTAATCGCTTACCATAAGGGTCATCAGCGTTAATAATTGCCCTTCCCGTGAGATAATCGGAACCGAATAGTAAACTTTTAGCAGCAAAATAATCTTCCATATCCTTGTGGTAATCAAGGTGGTCTTGAGTCAAGTTGGTAAATACTCCAACTTCAAACTTGCAACCCAAAACCCTTCCTTGATCCAAAGCATGGGAACTAACTTCCATTGTCCCGAATTCATTACCAGCATCAAGAGCGGCTTTCAATTGTTTTTGCAACTCTACCGCAAAAGGTGTAGTATAAGCAGCAGTTTGTACAAAACCCTTCCAGCGAGTGTAAAGAGTCCCCATTAAAGCAGCAGATAAGTCGGCTTTGTTGAGAAAATATTCGATTAAATGGCTGGTTGTAGTTTTACCATTTGTCCCTGTTACACCAATTAACTTCAGCTTTTGTCCGGGATAATCAAAGAAAGCCGCAGCTAATTGAGCGCAAGCTTTAACCATATCCGCAGCTACAATCACACAAGGAGAACTGCCATCAACTCCCTGTTGATAAGGAGGAGCTAAAGGAGGGAATTTTTCCGCAGCTTGAGGAGAAATAATTGCAGCAATAGCACCGGCTTTTATCGCACTTTCCCAAAATTCTCCGCCATCAACTCGCGTACCCGGCATTCCAATAAACACATTTCCCACATTAGTTGCATGGGAATTCGTCGTCAAACCTGTTACCTCAGCATCCATTGCTGGATGTTCCGGTAATTGAGAAATACCATTAATAGTAGCTAATAACTCTTGCAGTTTCATCCTATTAACCTCGTCAATTCAATTTTGGATTTTGGATTTTGGATTTTGGATTTTGCGGAAAGTTTGGGGTGTAGATTCTCGAACCCCAAAACTTTGCAAAACGGATTTTGGATTATCTAAAAAGACTAAAAATGGTTGATTGGGGATTTTGAATTGTCATCATCCCCAACCAAGAGGCTTTTTTAATCTAAAATTTCCAATCCAAATCAGTCACACACATTGCTTGGGGTTATTTTGCAACATTTTTCATCATATACAAATAGTTAAATATACGAACGAAGAATTTTTTCTAACTGAGTAACGGAAGTACGAGGAGAAGAGCGGGGAATTGTTTGTAAATCATCATCTTTTACTACACATAACACGGGTACTTCATACTGATAAGCAGCAAACCAATCTTCACGAGTGGTGATATCTCGAACCTCCAACTGTAAATAGGCAAAATCATCAGTTTGCATTATGGTTTGCAACTTTTCCTGTAAACCCTCGCATAAATGACATTCCGGTTTGCTGTATAAGATTAGTTGCATCATAATATTACGACAAAGGAAACAATCTCAAATCTCATCACTCCTAACTCTACCTCTTGTTCAGTGTTAGCTGATATTTGGGAATTATCAATACTAAAGACTGTAATTTTAGATGATTTTTCTAGCATGACTAAAAATTCTATCACCATCGATAAAAATATTTATGAATCGCTCCAGCGAGAAAATAAGTATTTAAAGGATAAATTACAACACACCGAACAAATATTACAACTTGCAATCGATAATGTCCCACATTCTGTGTTCTGGAAAGATCGAAATTCAGTTTATCTTGGTTGTAACCGCAATTTTGCTGAAGATGCTGGTATTGACAAACCAGAGGATATCGTAGGTAAAAGCGATTATGATTTACCTTGGACACAAGAAGAAGCAGATTACTATCGAGAATGCGATCGACACGTGATGGATAATGGTATTCCCCAAGCAAATATTATTGAAACTCAAGTACAAGCAGATGGAAACCTATTTTGGGTAGATACAAGTAAAATTCCTTTACGGGATAATCAAGGTAATGTGGTGGGTATTCTCGGTATTTACGAAAATATTACCGAACGAAAACAACTAGAAGAAAGTTTAAAAATATTAGAAAGAGAACAATTTATCCGCAGTATTTACGATGGCATGGAACACAATATATTTGTCATCGATATTAACCCAGATGGTGAATTAATTTGTGTGGGTATTAACTCTTTTGGACTGCGGATGATCGGTTTATCGAATGATGAAGTTGTTGGTAAAAGTTTAGAAGAATTATTTGGTATTGAAGCAGCAGGGGGAATACATTTAAAATGTCAACAATGTATAGAAAGCAGTACTGCTATTACTTATGAAGAATCTCTTATATTACAAGGTAAAGAAATTTGGTTATTAACAACTTTGAATCCGATCAAAGATAATCAAGGTAAAGTTTATCGTTTAGTTGGAACAACATTTAATATTACTGAACGCAAGCAAGCAGAAGAAAAACTCAAAGCTAGCCAGCATTTTATCCAGCGTGTTGCTGACTCTTCTCCAAATATACTTTATATCTATGATATTGAAGAACAAAGAAATATTTACGCAAATCAAGAAGTTGCGTTAATTCTTGGTTATTCTACCCAAGAAATTGGAACTTGGGGAAATGAGATAATGCCTAAAATAATTCATCCAGAAGACTTGAGAAAAATTATGTCTCAGCAACAGTTAGTTATTGCTGCTGCTGATGGTGATATCTTAGAACTTGAATATCGTATCAAAGATTATCATGGTGATTATCATTGGCTTTTCGATAGACAAACTGTTTTTTGTCGTAAAGTAGATGGTAGTGTTAAACAATTTTTGGGCGTAGCTACCGATATAACAAAACGTAAATTAGCAGAAATACAAGCACAACAAAAAGCTCTTGAGTTAGAAAAGACTTTACAACAATTGCAACACACTCAAGCTCAATTGATTCAAACTGAAAAAATGTCTAGTTTAGGTCAAATGGTAGCAGGTATTGCCCACGAAATTAACAATCCTATAAACTTTATTCATGCCAATGTTTCTTTTATTGATGAATATTCCCAAGATTTATTAAAAATTGTAGAACTTTATCAACAACATTACCCAAATCCAGTTAAAGAAGTTCAAGAAGAAATTAAAAATATAGAACTTGATTTTCTCAAAGAAGATTTGACAAAAGTGATTAAATCAATGGAAGAAGGTACACGGCGTATTCGCGCAATTGTTTTATCATTACGTAATTTTTCACGTCTAGATGAAGCTGAATTCAAAAAAGTAGATATCCATGAAGGGATGGACTCAACGTTAATGATTTTACAAAATCGGTTGAAAGCTAAACCACATTTTCCCGGTGTTGAAGTGATTAAACAATACGGTAATCTTCCTTTAATTGAATGTTACCCTTCTCAATTAAATCAGGTATTTATGAATATTTTAGCTAATGCAATTGATGCTTTAGAAGAGGAATTTATTCATAATCAAAATTTAACTCCTAAAATTAATATTTATACTCAAAAAATCACTGAAAATACTGTTCAAATACGTATTTCTGATAACGGTTCTGGTATTCCTCAAAATATCATTTCAAAACTTTTTGACCCATTTTTTACCACTAAAGAAGTAGGAAAAGGTACGGGATTAGGTTTATCAGTTAGTTATCAAATTATTGTAGATAAACACGCTGGAAATTTATCTTGTAATTCTATACTTGGTCAAGGTACAGATTTTATCATTGAGATTCCTGTTTTTCAGGTCAAAGGTTAAAGGTTAGAGGTTAGAGGTTAGAGGTTAGAGGTTAGAGGTTAAAGGTTAAAGGTTAGAGGTTAAAGGTTAGAGGTTAAATTTGTAACAACTTTTAACTCCTAACTCCTAATTTATAACTCCTAATTCTTAATCCAAAGCTTGTACTGAGCGAAGCGAATGTATCTAAAATCTAAAATCTAAAATCTAAAATTAAAAACCCCTCTCAATCACGAGCGGGGTAATGTGAACTTATATTACACAATAAAAGCCGTTTTTGATCTAAAACATATTCATGATGGTGATGACGCTAGCGCCGGTAAGCATCACCAAAAACCCCATCAGTAAGGATTCTTTTAAAACATTTGGAGTTTTTGATTCGTTCATTTTTTTACAATCCTTTGATTATTATTTTCTTAGATTATCAACAACCGTATAATTATCTACAAATTAGCTATAAAAATTTGTTAAAACTTAAAATTGCTTAAACTTACTTATTAATTACTAGTGTATTTACCCTTGACTGCTTGTGTAAATCAAAATACTTAACTCCGACCGAATAGGAGTACATTTATGCGGTAAAATTATTTTATCCCTGCTATGTAAGCATTTGAACGATTAATTGTTATGACGATTTCCCCAGTATCTACTAATAAGAGCGATTTAAACCTCGGAGAGTTGAACCAAAAATACGAAACTGCTCATCCAAGAGAAATTTTGGCATGGTCTGTGGAGAATATTTCGCAAGGATTGGTACAAACCAGCGCTTTCAATGTTGATGATATTGTAATTACTGACATTCTCTACCGCGAACTCAAACAGCAAACACCAGTAATTTTCCTCGATACATTATTCCACTTCCGTGAAACTCTAGAATTAGTCGAAAAAGTTAAGCAGTTGTACAATGTAAATTTAAAAGTTTACAAAAATCCGGATGTTGATAGCCGCGAAGCTTTTACTGCTAAATATGGTGAAGCACTTTGGGAGCAAGACATTACAAAATTTCACGACGTGACTAAAATTGAACCTCTGCAACGAGGTTTAGATGAACTTGATACTGTTGCTTGGATAACCGGACGCAGACGTGATCAAGCGGTAACTCGCGCAAGTATGCCGATATTTGAATTGGATAAAAAAGGTCGTTTAAAAATTAATCCTTTAGCTACTTGGACTCGTAAAGAAACTTGGGATTATGTCGGCGAACACAAAGTAATTTATAATCCTTTACACGACCAAGGTTATCCCAGTGTTGGTGATGAACC
>JBHJOU010000201.1:0-2208 GCA_050329355.1 Rivularia sp. (in: cyanobacteria) | reverse complement strand
CCTTCAGAAGATGGTGCAAATTTCTGTAATTTGGCTTTGACTGAATTGCTACTTAATTGAGCATTTCCTGCTTCTACTAAACGATTTAAATCTATTAATAAAGTGTTCAATGTTTTTTCGTTGGCAAATACAGCTAATACTTGAGATTGTTGGGTTTTGGCTTGGGCTAATTCTGCTTTTATTTTGTCGATATTTTGTAAACTAGCTTTTTTTTGTTCAATTTGTGATTCTAATTCTTGTTGTTTACTTTGTTTTTCTCCAAAAGTTTCCCAAGCTGGCATGACAAAATTTAAGAGCATATAAGTCGCTCCAGCCATTCCTAATACTCCAATTAAAAGACCGCTAATTATTGGGGTAAAAGTAATCCCAAATATGACGGGATAAGCTGAAGATTCTTCAAACTCTCCTCCACCTTCAAAATTCATTTCATCACTAAAGGTCATTTTTGAAAGACTCCCGTTCTTTGCAGACTGCGAATTCTCGCTACTAACCCGACTGTGCCATTTTGTTCTAATTCCCGCATTAATTCGGAAGCTGGAACTTCGCTCAACTGGGATACAATGGTGTATTTTACTATTGGAGGAACTTTTACTGTTACTCCTTCTGGAAGCCCTTGAGGTATGGGAGAATCAGCCAATTCTGCTGTGACGATTTTTCCTTCTCCTGATTTAAAAAACGGAGACTGTTGTAAGGAAAGTAAGAAGTCATTGACATCATCAAACGACCGAGCAGAACCGCTGATTTCTATTCCCCCGGCAGAATTTGATGTTGACTGACCTTCTGCTACAGTTTCTGGTGCAGTTTGCTTAACGCTCTCAATTCGTACACTGGCAGGAATGCGATCGCGCACTACTTGTAACATTGCTGACCAAGGTCGAATCTGGTCAAAAACAGTAACTAAGGCTTGAGTTTCAGTTTTAATTGCGTCTGTTTCCGCTCTTATCTGTTTGATGTCACCTAGTTTCGCTTCTAATTGTTGATTTTCTTGCTCTAAAACCACAATCTTCTCATCGATGCTGGCATTTTGTCCTTGGACAAACCACAAAGCTGTTCCTAACAAAGCGGGAAAAAATACAGCTACCGCAACACCAATAAAAATTGGTGTCTTACTTCCAGCAGGTAATGAAGGCTTAGTTGGTTTATTGTTTCCACCACCTTGCTTCTGATAACCTGCACGCTCTTTGAGAAAATTAATATCTAGGCTATACATTTTATTTAAACCTCGCGCATTCCTAACCCTAGTACTGTCCCTAAACCAGGACGCTGTATGAAGGGATAATCTTCATCGTCTACCTGCAAGGACAAAGCCTGTACGGGGTCTATTTGAGTAGTTGGTAAACTCAGCCGTTGTGTAAAAAACTCATCTAGCTGTATAAGTCCACCTCCGGGACCTGCCAGTAATATCTGCGCGATCTCCAAATTTTGACTCTGATTCAAGTAAAAATCTATAGAACGACGCAGTTCATCAGTAAGTTCACCTAATACTCTCAACATAGCTGCCATGCCAGGATTGACCTCAGTAACACCCGTTCTTCCACCTTCCATAGTCGCCGCAGGAATAGTCATTCCCTCCAATAGTTCCATATCTCTAGATGCAGGTAAATTCATTGCCCTAGACAGGGCTGCTTGCATTTGCTGTGTTCCAATGGGAACTGTACGAGAAAACTGCGGGACTCCGTTAACAACGATCGCAATTTCTGTACTGTCAAACTCGATATCTACCAATACCACCGCTTCTTGTGGACCAAATTGCCGCAGTTGCTCGCGGATTGTGCGAATTAGAGAAAAACTACTAATCTCCAAAACATCAACTTGCAATCCAGCCTGTTGAAAGGTACTCATGTAAGTATCGATAATTTCTTTACGGGTTGCAACTAAAAGTACCTGTACTTTTTCGATGCCATCTTCATCTACAAAGTAGCCGAGCTTTTGATAGTCCACATCTGCTTCTTCACGGGGATAGGGCAGATATAAACCAGCTTCATGATTTAGCACCATTTCTCGTAATTCTTTATCGTCCAATTCTGCCGGTACCGGAATCAGTCGCACAATCGATTCTCGTCCCGGTACCGCAGTTGCAACCCGACTCGCTTTAATTTTGCTTGCCGAAAGTGCCTCTTGGATCAGTTGTGCCATTGTTGGTGGATCTACGATTTGACCATCAACAAAAATGCCCTCCGGAACCGGCACTGATGTTAAAACATCCAA
>JBHJOU010000848.1:0-6397 GCA_050329355.1 Rivularia sp. (in: cyanobacteria) | reverse complement strand
TACAGCGGATTTAAATTTGCGATGATAAATGCTTTACTTAATATGGCTGCTAACATTCCTGCGACAGTACCGAAGCTAAATCCATAACCGTTAAATCGCCACCAATACCATCTTAATACCAAAGGAATTGATAAACCGGCACCTAATCCCAAAGTCAACCATCCCCAAATTTCATTAATATTTTTGATTTGGTAACTAAAGAGCATTCCTACTACTACAATTACCACAGATGCTAAACGACTTTGAACAATTAACTGTTGGTTAGTAGCTTCGGGTTTGAGATAGGCTTGATAGATATCTTTCACCCAGTAAGCAGCGCTGGAATTGATGATAGAGTCAAAAGTAGACATCGCCGCTGCCAAAAAACAAGCTATCAACAATCCTTTCATTCCTACCGGCACGTATTCCGCAATTACCGTCGGTAAAATCAATTCTGGGTCAGATATTACACTGTTAGTTGCACCGTAATGAATAGCTAACATCGCAAAAGCAGTAACAAGAGGCCAGCGAAAGGAAAGTAAAATAATCCAAAATAGAGAAAGTAAACCAGCTTCGCGATCGCTCTTTGCAGCAAAGTAACGTTGTACCATGTAGCCACCACCACCACCAACACCTGCCATACATTCTTTTACAACATAAAAGAATATTACGCCACCAAATAAGTTAAATATAGAATAGTCTCCCGGTAAGTCTAGAGTTAAGGATGGTGAAATGCTGCTCCAGTCTGTAAAATTCCACTGCTGTAATTCAAAACCATCACCAGCAGGAATAGAAACTGAAAATGTTTCGGGGATAGTTGCAATTTGTAAAGCCAAACCACAAATATAAATTATCGCTACAAAAATCAAACCACCTTGAAAAACATCAGTCCAAACAACACCGTAAAAACCACTAGCCGCAGTGTATATCAAAGCCAGAGAAACCAGCGCAATCGAAGCCAATTCATCATTAATACCGAGAAATTGACCTAAAAATTTACCACCTGCAACAGTAAAATAGCTCATTGCACCCACAGCAAACATTAAATTTGCGATCGCGCTGATAATCCGTGCTGTACTTCCTTCCCTTCCCTCACCGAAACGTAACCGCATCCATTCAGCTAATGTCATCACCTGAGCGCGTCGGTTCCATTTACCCATAAAAATCATCAAAATCGCCATGATTAACACCACACCACCGCGAATTTCGATAAAAAATCCTCTCGCACCCACAGCATAAACCAAAGCACTGATCACCATCGTACCCGCCAAATCAGTATTCGATGCCATTCCCGAAGCACCCAAAACCCACCAAGGCATATTGCGGTTTCCCAAGAAATAAGAATCGATCCCCGCAGAAGCTTTACGTTCCAAATAAAGCCCAAAAATGACTATAGAAATCAAATAAACAGCAATAATTAGGTAATCAACAAGCTGTAACATGAATTTTTAGAATTAATCGATGTAATAGGTAATATGACGGAAGATACAGCAAACACCGATTTACATCAAGTCTGTTATTTGACGGTTTTAATTTCTTGGTTGTTGTCTCATCCCCTTATGGGTGGGAATATAGATACAAATTTAATTTGTATTGAAATTATAATTTTCGTACTTTGCTTTACTAACTTTTATTTTGATAAATATTGCTACGATGTCCAACTTCTACAACAGTTATCAATAGAACCTCATCAAAAATATCATATATAATACGATAATCGCCTACTCGAATGCGATAAGCGTTTTCTCTACCTTTGAGCTTTTTAACTCCATCTGGACGGGGTTCTATAGCTAAGTTATCAATTTTAGTCTGTATACGCTCTTGGACTTCGGATGATAACTTTTTAATTTGCTTAGATGCACTCTTAGAAAATTGAATATCGTAACTCACGCCACATCCTTTTTGATTTCTTGCATCTCGTTTTTAATTTCTTCCCAAGATACAGTACCATTTTTTTGTATATCTTCTTTACCTTCATGGTAAGCTTTCAAATCATTTTCATCCTCTTCATCTTCGATTCTTTGAAGTAATGCAAAAATTTCGTCTAAGGTACTATCATATGCTTGATTTAAAAGCACGTTGATATTATCAATTATTTCTTTTCTTTCCTGTTCAGTTTTCATTACTAACTAAAAAATATCCTAAATATATTTTATTACCATTTTACAATTGCCTTAACTCTTCCGCTGCACATTCGTCCAAATACCGTGAGTCGGACTAAATAACAAAGATAATACAAATAATCCCGATACAACTAACACAATTGCCGGCCCAGAAGGTAAATTATAAAAGTAACTTAAATACATTCCGCTGATACTGGAAATTACTCCAATTATCGCCCCTAATATCATCACTTGATGCAAACGCTTAACTAATAAATAAGCAGTTGCACCCGGCGTTATTAACAACGATAAAACTAATATCACACCCACAGCTTTTAAACTAGCAACAATTGTTAAAGAAATAATTACCATCAACCCAAAATTTAGACGATTTACCGGCAAACCCGCAGCTTGCGCCCCCAATGGATCAAAAGTGTAAAATAATAATTCTTTATATAATAAAAATACTACTATCAATACAACAGCGGTAATTACAGCAATATCTCGCATATCTGAAACAGTCACGCCGAGAACATTACCAAAAAGAAAATGATTTAAATCGATTTTATTATCTTTTTGCACAATAGTAATTAAAGTAATTCCCAACGCAAAAAACGCCGAGAATACAATCCCCATTGCAGCATCTTCCTTAATTGGCGATCGCGTTTTTATCCACGTGATCACCATCGTGCTGATAACCCCCGCAATAAACGCTCCTACAAAAATATTCATCCCTAAAATAAACGCGATCGCCAACCCCGGTAACACCGAATGACTAATTGCATCACCCAGCAAAGCCAACCGCTGCACCATCAAATAACTACCCACAACAGCACACAAAAAACCCACTAAAACAGCAACAATTAGCGAGCGTTGCATAAAGCCATATTGTAAAGGTTCAATTAACGCTTCAAACATAATTGGGAATGGGTAATTGGTAATGGGGAATTGGGCAGGGAGAAGTATTTATAATCCAAAATCTAAAATCTAAAATCTAAAATTAAACAACTCCTCACTCCTTACGCTGCATCCGAAAAATACATTACCTTTCCACCATAAGCCCGATATAAATTTTGTTCTGTCAAAACTTGTTTTCTGGAACCTGTTGCTACTATCTGGCGATTCAATAAAATGATATCGTCGAAATGAGTAGTTGTTTCACCCAAGTCGTGGTTGACTACTAAAACCGTTTTTCCGGCGGCTGCTAACTCATGGAACACTTCAAATAACACTGTTTGAGTTTTTTGGTCAATTCCTACAAATGGCTCGTCCAAACAAAAAATTTCCGCTTCCTGTGCTAAAGCTCTCGCTAAAAATACCCGCTGCTGCTGTCCCCCGGAAAGTTGTCCGATAGCGCGATCGCGATATTCTAAAATACCGACTCTTTGTAGCGCACTTTTTGCTACCTGACGACTTACACCTGAAAAACTCCGTAACCATCCCGTTTTTTTGACTCTTCCCATCATCACCACATCCCAAACTGTAGCGGGATAAGTCCAATCTATTAGACTACGTTGGGGAACATAAGACACTTTTTCCAACTGTTCCGTTAAGGGTTTACCTTGATACAAAACCGTTCCGCTGCTGTCAACTAACCCCAACATCGCTTTCATCAAAGTACTTTTACCAGCACCGTTAGGGCCATAAATACCCGTCAATCGTCCCGGTTTAATTACACAACTCACATTATCCAGTGCTTCTAGACTGCGATAACGTACTCCTAAATGATTAATGTTAATACTTGGATTATGTAGCATTACCGCATCCTTGAAGTGGTAGAGACGCTTTTGAGCTTGATTCTCATCTTCCATGGGATTATTTTTACAAACAAAAAATGAAAAGATTATGAGAATACTGTAACCTAAAAAATGAAAGAAAAATGAAGACTTTTGATACAGATTATGGAAGGGATTACTCAATCGAAAGGTAGATATTTTGTATATGGGTTATTAGGGATACTTATAAGTTTGTCAATCAATGCGTGTAATCAAGTAGATTCCAATTCTCAAGATGATGATAAACCTAATGTAGTTGCAACCAGCACAATTATCGCCGATTTAACCGAAAAAATAGGTGGAGAGGAAATAGATTTAACTAGTATTTTACAACCTGGTGCAGACCCTCATGTATATGAACCAGTTCCCAAAGATACAATAGTTTTAGAGCAATCCGAATTAATTTTATACAACGGTTATAATCTTGAACCGGGACTAATTAAATTGATCGAAGCAGCAGGTGTAAAGGCAGAAAAATTAGCAGTAGGAGAAGTAGTCGAACCTTTACAACTAGATGAAGGTGGAAATCAAACAGTACCCGATCCTCATGTCTGGGGTGATGTAGAAAACACAATTAAAATGGCGATCGCGATTCGTGATGCTCTAATTAAATTATCGCCAGAAGATAAAGAAGAATTTACCAAGAATGCAGCAGAATTAATAAATGAATTGCAGCAGTTAGATAATTATATAACTCAACAGATTGCGAGCATTCCTAAAGAACAGCGAAAATTAGTTACAACCCATGATGCATTTCAATATTACGGAAGAGCCTATGATATACCAATAGCCGGGACATTAATAGGTATTAGCACTGAAGAGCAACCAAGCGCCCAAACCGTGAAACAATTAGTAGAAGAAATCAAAAAAACAGGAGTAAAAGCCATATTTGCCGAAACAACAATCAACCCAGCCTTAATCAAAACCGTAGCCCAAGAAGCAAATGTTAAACTAGCACCCCAAGAATTATATTCCGATTCCATCGGCGCACCTGGAAGTGAAGGAGATTCTTATATTAAAATGATGCAATCGAATACCCGGACAATTGTTGAAGCGTTGAGTGAGTAAAGGTTAAAGGTTAAAGGTTAAAGGTTAAAGGTTAAAGATTAAAGGTTAAAGGTTAAAGGTTAAATAAAAGTCAACTGTCAACTGTCCACTGTTCACTGTCAACTGTCAACTAAAAATGCGTCCTATTGCTGTAGATTTATTTGCTGGTGCAGGGGGAATGACTCTTGGTTTTGAACAAGCTGGGTTTGACGTGCTTGCTGCGGTAGAATTAGACCCGATACATTGTGCTATTCATGAATTTAATTTTCCTTTGTGGTCTATTTTATGTGCAAATGTAGAGCATATTTCGGGAGAAGAAATAAGAAGACGTTCTGAAATACAAAATCAAGAAATTGATGTTGTGTTTGGTGGTTCTCCTTGTCAGGGATTTTCATTGATGGGAAAACGGGCTTTAGATGACTCTAGAAATAATTTATTATTTCATTTTATCCGATTAATTCTCGAATTAAATCCTAAATATTTTGTATTTGAAAATGTACCGGGATTAACTGTAGGAGAACATCAAAAACTTTTATTAGAAGTTATCTCAGAATTTCAAAAAAATGGTTATCAAGTAGAAGAAAATTACCGGGTACTTAACGCTGCAAATTACGGAGTTCCTCAAGATAGAGCCAGATTATTTATTTTAGGATGTCGTCAAAGTTTAACTTTACCAAAATATCCCCAACCTGTGACTACACCGAAAATATCTAAAAAGTCAAAATATATGATAAATAACCCAGATTTACCCGCAACACCTACAGTATGGGATGCTATCGGTGATTTACCAGAGGTTGAAAATTATTCACAACTAATTGATAGAGATTGGATAATTGCTGAGTATGGAAAACCGAGTATTTATAGCCGTAAATTGCGCGGTATTTTAACAATTGAAAACGATTATTCTTATAAACGCTTATTCGATTATTTTTTTCTGACTTGTAGTAATCGTACTAAACATAATTCGCAATCTATTGATCGATTTAGGCAAACTGAACCTGGAAAAACTGAACCAATTAGCCACTTTCATAAATTAGCAAAAGACGGTATTTGTAAAACTTTGCGGGCTGGAACACCTAGAAATCGCGGTGCTTTCACCTCTCCCCGTCCCATTCATCCGGTGACACCACGCTGTATAACTGTTCGAGAAGCAGCACGACTGCATTCTTACCCCGACTGGTTTCGTTTCCATGTCACAAAATGGCACGGATTTCGACAAATAGGTAACTCAGTTCCACCTTTTTTAGCAAGCGCGATCGCCACAGAAATTATTCACATTTTAGAAATAACTCCAGTAAAACCGCAACAAACAAAGCAACTAGGTGATGATAAATTATTGCAACTAAATATGTCTCAAGCTGCGGCAAAATTTGGTGTTGCGGAAAATATTATCGAGCCAAGACAAAAGAAAACAAATCTTAAAAATCAAGAATAAAATCAGCACTTAGGACTGATTGCTTCCCTCTCCTTAATAAGGAGAGAGATTGAGGGTGA
>JBHJOU010000076.1:0-4385 GCA_050329355.1 Rivularia sp. (in: cyanobacteria) | reverse complement strand
ATATGGTTAATCTGGCTGTTCGTTAGTCTCTGTATTGGTTTATGGATTTTTCGGTTTATAAGTTGGGTATTAATAAATCGTTTGGCTCAAGGAGTTATCTACGATTTGCGCTTAGAAATGACTCAACGCATTTTAAATTGTCCTTTACAACATTTAGAAAGTCTAGGTATACCAAAAATTTTGGCAACTTTGACAGACGACATAACAGCAATTTCTACAGCTTCAATACAGCTATCAGTAATCATAGTAAACATTGCTGTACTAATTGGAATTTTTGTTTATTTATTATGGCTTTCTCCATTATTATTTTTCATCGTATTTATCTGCCTTATACTTGGGTTTTATCTCTACCAATTTTTGCAAAAACCAGGAATTGAAGGTTTAAAAAAAGCGCGTCAAATACAAGATGTGATGTTTGGACATATTCGCGCTGTTACAGAAGGAGTGAAAGAGTTAAAATTGCATCGTCACAGGAGAATTGCTTTTTTTAAAGAAGATTTAGAAATAAGTGCTAGTAAATATAAGAAATATCGAATTAGCAGTATAACAGTTTTTGCTTTTGCAGGCTCTCTCGCAACAGTATTATTTTTTATTCCTGTTGGATTAATATTGTTCGCTTTTCCGAAAGTAAATGGAATTTCAACGGAGATTGTATCTAGCTATGTGCTGGCTATTTTATATTTGATTAATCCTGTAAGTGAGGTAGTAACTTCTTTACCTCAGATAGCTCAAGGAAATGTCGCTCTAAATAAAATTGAATCTCTGGGAATATCTCTTTCCGAACAAGTCATTGAACCTAATTTTCCTACAGGCTCAGCTTTTGAATCCAATTGGACGAGTTTAGAATTAGTTGATATTACTCATACTTATGTTGGAAATAGCGAAGAGCATCAGTTTACTTTGAATAATATCAACCTCAAGTTTGAGCCAGGTGAATTAGTTTTTATCGTTGGTGGTAACGGTAGCGGTAAATCTACTTTAATTAAATTGATTACAGGGTTGTATGTTCCAAATAAGGGTAATATTTTATTTGATAATCGTCCCATTAAAAATGAAAATCGCGAATGGTATCGTCAGCAATTTTCTGTAGTGTTTTATGATTTTTATTTATTCGAGCGCTTGTTGGGAATAGAGGAAAACTCCGCAACAGAAATTCAAAACTATTTAATTCAATTAGAATTAGAACGGAAAGTAACAGTCAAAGATGGTATTTTATCAACAACTAATTTATCACAAGGACAGCGTAAACGTCTGGCTTTACTGACAGCATATTTAGAAAATCGTCCTATTTACGTTTTTGATGAATGGGCATCAGACCAAGACCCTGTATTCAAAGAAATATTTTATCATAAATTACTGCCTGAATTAAAGCAGCGCGGTAAAACTGTAATTGTTGTCAGTCATGATGACCGCTACTTTGATAAGTGCGATAGAATCATTAAGTTAGATTATGGTAGTGTAGTTGAAAACTCATCAGCGTTCTAATTCTTAGAGGATGTTTTAAAAGTATCCGGCGCTTTTTTACCGCTACTAAACAGGCAAAGTCCGCCTATGCGCTAAGACGCAAGCTACGCTAACGCGGACTAACATCCGCATCAAGGATACTTAAACCCACCCAGGTGGGTTTTGACTGTGTAGACGCGGTAACAAAGCGCCAGGTAAAGTATAAATTAGACTTTCAAAACATCCTCTTAAGCCGATTGCAATCATCTTCCTACTCCATTCGTAGAAAATGGCGATCGCTAAATCCGTCTTCGATTTTATACATGACTAACCGAAGCATTAGTTAAAAATAAACAATCCACAATCCGAAATCGCTTCTGTCATAGAATCGCATAAAAATGTCAAAAGGGCAGACAAAATGCTTGCCCCTTTCAATCGTAAAAATTGTGAAGTCCATAAACCATAAAGGCTTAGCTTCTTGGGTACAGGAAATCTTTCCGGTATCCGCGTTATCTTAGTTTTGCAACTAGCTCCTAAGCGCGTTAATTCCAGCACTCTCTGCCGTACTATAAATTATTATAGAATTATTAATAGAAAAATAGCTGAAGATAATACCTAAAAGCAAAATTTCTTTACAAAGGTGGTTTTACAATGGGTAAACTGAATCCTTATAACCTGCAAATGCAAATTACCTCAATGTTCGAGCAAGGACAATCGTTTTTTGCAACAACAAAAGTGCAGGATTGGTTAAAAGAACGTAATCAAAATCCTGCTGATTATGATATTTTATTCCATAAAAAACCTGCCCCTCCCGGCTCAGGGAAAGTGATGGTTGTAGAAATTGAATTAAAGCGTAAAGATGGACAACCAGTAGATTCTTGGTTGCAAGAACAAGCTAATTTACAAGCAGGGTAAAACGATTTTGGATTTTAGATTTTAGATTTTGGTTGAGTTGAGAAGTCGGTTTTTATGATAATTGTTTGATGTTAGAGATATTGCAGAAAAAAACCGACGAATAATTGGTTGAGTCTAGAAGTCGGGTTTTAGGAAAAAACCCGACGAATGATTATAAAATAAATTTAAAATCCAAAATTCCTTATGACAGCCATCTTACCTGTCGCGAATCAAACCGAAATCTTCTACCCCAGCGCTGATGGAGAACCAGTGGCGGAAACTTTCGATCATCTTTATGCTTTACTAACTACTTTGGAAGTTTTGAAACAATATCTCGCTAATCGTCAAGCAACGGTTTTAGCCGACCAGTTTTTATATTACTCCCAAGGTTTTCCAAAATTGCGGGTTGCACCAGATGTAATGGTAATTTTTGATGTTGCTCCCGGCGGACGCGATAACTATAAACTATGGGAAGAAGGACAAGTTCCCAGCGTGATTTTTGAAATGACTTCTGCCGGAACACAAGATAAAGACCAAGTTTTCAAAAAGACGCTTTACGAACAGTTGGGTGTCAAAGAATACTGGCTATTTGACCCCAAAGGCGAATGGATTGAAGAAAAATTACGCGGTTATCGGTTGCGAGGAGAAATCTACGAATCGATTACCGATAGCCGCAGCGAACCGTTACAGTTACGCTTGCAAATTGAAGGGCGAATAATTGGATTTTATCGAGAAGATAACGGCGAAAAACTGTTGATTCCCGATGAATTAGCAGCAGCTTTACAGCAAGAAGTTTTAGCCAGACAGCAAGCAGAGGAGCAAGTAGAGCAAGAGCGTCAACGTGCCGAACAAGCCGAAGCTCAAGTAGAGCAATTGAAAGCAAAATTGCGCGAACTTGGAGTTGAACCCAATACTAAAGACAATTAGTTTTTATTGTCACCTTTTATTACGTGGTATTTACTGAATTGCGTTTGTTATGCTCGAAGTAATTAACAAACGCTTTTTAATCTAATCTGTAATGAAAACTCATCGTGTTTGGCTTGTTGCCTTTTGGTTTTACATTGGAATTATTTTATCTATCTCCATATCAGCTTATTTAAGGATTATTCCGAATCAAATAAAACAAATTCCTCATTATGATACAATTTTGCATTTTTTATTAATAGGATTTTCGGCTTTTTTAGGACATTTGGCATTTAATAAACGCAAGATAAATATTTTAAATGTTGCTCTTCCTTTAGCACCAATTGTAATTAGCTTTTTTGTGATAATTGAAGAATGTTTACAGATATTTTCCTCTGTGCGTAGTTTTGATTTGGTTGATTTAGCTGCGGATTTTTGCGGAATTGTTGTCTTTACTTTATTGGCAGAGAGGGTGAAGGTGGGCAGAATATCTTAATTAATGAGCGATACCTTATCTTTATAAAGTATCAGTGTACAAACAAAGGTTGCCAATATAATTTATTTAGATGCTTACCTAATACAAATTATATTGGCAATTTTAAGTAATTTTACTATTGAGTTTTCCAGATTTCTCTAGTTAGCATATAACTTAATAAATAATTTATTAAATCTACAATCATTTGGCATAATATTTGGCATAATAATTTATTTTTATGCTAAAGATATCGCATTTACAAGCTCACTGAATAAAAATAACTTCAGTGTTAGTTTTTGTATGAAGATAGTATCTTTAAGCTGTAATAAATTCAGGGTTATTTATATGATAATAATTTATCAAATTGAATTTAATCTGTTTGGAGAAATCTATCAATGAAATTTAGATTATCTAAACATTGGTTGAGATTAATCCAAAGCATTTTTGTTTTAACTTTAGTGCCGATTTCTTTGTCTGCTGCATTTGCTCAGGATACTTCAAAAGGAGGAATTGACTGGATTGTAGTAGTAGATACTTCTGCTTCTATGCGCGGTGCGGGAGGAACAAAAAATATATTTAGTCAAGTAAAAAAATCCATTACTGAATTTGTTAATACTGCTAAATTAGGCGATACAGTAACTATTTACAGTTTCGATAAAGATGTAAATTT
>JBHJOU010000752.1:0-3615 GCA_050329355.1 Rivularia sp. (in: cyanobacteria) | reverse complement strand
TTGGATGGTGAAAACTGTTGGGAATTTTACGAACAAGATGGTAAACCATTTTTAGAAGCTTTATACGAAGGTTTGAGCAACGAACCGCAATTAAAATTAGTCACAGTTTCCGAATTTTTAGAACAGTTCCCCCCTACAGCCACCATGAAGGGAGAACAACTGCACAGCGGTTCTTGGGTAGACGGTAGTTTTACTACCTGGATAGGCGACCCGGTAAAAAATAGAGCTTGGGATTACTTGACTCATGCAAGACTTACATTAGCGAATCATCCCGAAGCCACAGAAGAAAATAATCCCGCAGCTTGGTCGGCTTTATACGCCGCAGAAGGTTCCGATTGGTTTTGGTGGTTTGGTGAAGGACATTCATCAAATCAAGATGCCATTTTTGACCAGTTATTTCGGTTACATCTGCGAGGAATTTACCAAGCCTTAAACGAACCCATACCAACTTATTTAAATCAACCCTTAGAAATTCACGAAGCACGAGATGATCATCGCAACACCGGATTTATTCACCCAGAAATTAACGGTAGTGGTGACGAACAAGGTTGGGAAAAAGCCGGACGTTTAGAAATCGGTGGTGCAAGGGGAACCATGCACAGCAGCAGCATAATTCAACGGTTGTGGTATGGATTAGATCAATCAAATTTCTACTTACGCATTGATTTCAAAAGCGGAGTACAGCCAGCAAAAGATTTACCACCCCAATTAAACCTGTTGTGGTTTTATCCATACAAAACCATGCATAACAGTCCTATCCCAATAGCCGACGTACCGGATGCTGCACCAGTTAATTATTTATTTCATCATCATTTAGAAATTGATTTGTTAACCCATGCAATTCAATTTCAGCAAGCTGGTGAATATTCCCAATGGTATCCTCGTCAAAGTCATGCAAAAACAGCTTTAAACACTTCTTTAGAAGTAGCAGTACCGTGGACAGATTTGCAGCAACCACCAGAATCCCCGATTAGACTTGTAGTAGTACTCTCCGATCAAGGACACTTTCGTAATTATTTACCAGAAAATAGTTTGATAGCCATTGAATTAACTTAAAAAGGCAGCTGTGAGGAGTTAGGAGTTAGGAGTTAGGAGTTAGCATCTCTCCATCTCCCCATCCCCCCATCTCCCCATCCCCCCATCTCCCCATCTCCCCATCCCCAATACTCAACACCTTAAATTAAATGAACGAATCCGAACGTTATTTATTTGATTTACAAGGATTTTTAGTTGTTGAAGATGTTCTTAGCAACCAAGAAATTGCTGCTTTGAAGGAATTGGTAGACGAGCAAGTTGCAATCAAAAATCAACCCGAAGCAACTAAATTGCGATTTGATAACTTGCTTTCGTGGGGGAAACCTTTCCGCAGTTTGATCGATAACCCCCGAATAACTCCTTATTTATCCGAGTTATTAGGAGGAAAATTTCGCTTAGATCACGATTACCTTCATATTATCCGTCAAGGTGTCGGTCCCATTGGCTGTTATTTGCACGGTGGGGGAACTCCCTATGACCCAACCCAGTATTACACATTCCGCAACGGTGGAATATACAATGGTTTGCTAGCGGTTGCTTACGAATTAAATGATGTACATCCCGGTGATGGGGGATTCGCTTGTATTCCCGGTAGTCACAAAAGTAATTTACCCTGTCCCCAATCATGGCTTAATTTAGAACTGCCCAAAAGTTGCGTAAAATCAGTTACCGTTAAAGCTGGAAGCGCCATTATATTTACTGAAGCTTTAACTCACGGAACACTTCCTTGGCAAGGAAAAGACGAGCGTAGAACATTATTTTACAAATATTCTCCTCATTCATATGCATGGTTGAGAAATTACTATAATCCCGATGAATTTACAGATTTAACCTCATCGCAACGAGAAATTCTCAAAACACCCGGAGTTTATCCTTGAAAAGACTTTTAGAAGTCGGGTTTTTAGGTTAAATATCTCTTAGAAAAAACAATTATGGTAAAAACCCGACTTCTCATCCCCACGAATCACCAGAATCAAATGTTTGTAGTTGGGATGCCCGCCCTTGATTTGAGCGATAAATCGCAACTACGAACCCATCAGAACTAATGAAATGGAATACTACTAGTGGTCCTTTGCATTAAATTTGACGGATTCGTTTTCTCCCAAACCTAGAGAGACGTTATGTATAACGTCTCTACAGCCCATCAGAACTAATGAAATGGAATACTACTAGTAGTCTGTCACACCAACTTTGACGGGTAATCGGAAATATCTAAAATTCTCTTTTCCCCCTGCTCCCTGCTCCCTACCCTCACCCATCAGAACTTATGGGACAGACTACTACACTTCCGGTTCTATTCCCAAAGCACGCAATTGAGCAGCCAAACGTTCGGCTCTTTGATGTTCCTGCTCGGCTCTTTGATGTTCCTGCTCGGCTCTTTCCTCACCAGTTAATAACAAGTTACCTTGTAAATTCCACCAACGTAGCCAAGGTAATTCTAAATTTTGATATAGTCCTTGCCAAATACCTAACTCAACTCCTAAAGGAGCTATGGAAAAATGTCCCCGCTCGTTTGCTGCTAATAACTGATATTGTCCTTCAATCAGATGATAAACTTCGATACTCGCTTTCTTTACTTCATAAATGCCGTAGAAAGCCGGACGAATTACCTGCTCGTAAATCCAAAATTTTCCCATCCAAGGAGTTTTATCGCGTTCTTCTTCACCATTACCGGAGACGAATTCTAATGCAATCAATGGGGCAATATGCTCTCTCCATAGCACGTAGGAACGTCGTATTTGTCCATCAAGAGTAGGTGGTACATTTGGCACATAAAACCAATCAGGAGCTTCTGCACCTCTTTCTGGGGGGTCAGTAATACGCCAATATATTCCACTATCTTGACCAATACAATACTGACCATCAGGATGGCGTTGTTGTAATATTGGTTGAATAGAATCCGTCAGTAGAATGCTTTGAGGATGTTCTTGAAAGTTTTTCACAAAGGTTCCGTCAGACTCTGGTAGTTGGGTATGGTCTGGGAAAGGTGTTAGATCCGTAGTGGAATTAATTGCAGAGGTCATAGAAACTACCTTTGCACAATAATATAATAAAGGTTGTTTTTAGTTTAGCAAGGAATGTTAGAGGTTAAAGGTCAAAGGTTAGAGGTTAAAGGTTGGTAATCAACAACTATCAACTGTTAACTGTCAACTAACTCCTAGTCAGATATTTTTCCATTGCGTAATTAATGAAACTTTCTCCTCTACAATCTACTTGTTGTTTTTTAATAACAGAGAAACCCATACGCTGAAAAAACGGTTTTGCGGTAATACTGGCTTCGGTATATAAACGACGTATTTCTAATTCGCCAGCTTTTGCTTCAATTGCATGGTAAATTTTACAACCTACACCCATTCGCTGATAATCTTTATGACAGTAAAAACAATCTATATGTCCATCAGCTTCTAATTCGCCAAAACCTGCAATTGTACCGTTATCATCGGCTACATAAGTGAATTTTTGCAAACAAACATTTATCCAATCTCGAAAATAAATATCATCTGGAGCCCATGCTTTCACTTGCAAAAGTGAGTAATCGCTAATATTAACTTCACGTACTGTTTGATGAAATAATCTGGC
>JBHJOU010000697.1:0-8880 GCA_050329355.1 Rivularia sp. (in: cyanobacteria) | reverse complement strand
AAAGGTACACCTTCTGCCTCAAATTCTTGGGCGATTTGCCGACCTGTACGACTAAATCCGCAAATAATATAATGTTTAGATAAAGATTCCATTGTTCGCCGCTGTTGTCTAAGTCGAATCCCTTCTTGAAAATATCCTTGAATTACTGCTTCTGTAAATCGATTAACAATATAAGCAATAGTAATTACACCCATTAAAATTAGGGCAATAGTAAATATTCTTCCCCGGCTTCCTAGAGTTTGAGTTTCCCCATAACCAACGGTTGACAAGGTAATCACCGTCATATATGTAGCGTCTTCCCACGTCCACTTTTCGACAAATCTGTACCATAAAGTTCCCGTCAGCAACACCCCGCAAAGAGCGAGTGTTCCAATCATTAATTCTTTTTGGATGCGACGATATTTTTGTTCTAATACTGAATAAACAGGTTTTTTCATCGCTTTCCAATTTTACAGGTCTTTTGCAATCACAGCCCCAAAGTTAGTTGTTGGCGATCGCGAATAAAATTACCTTCTTTCAATACACGGAGCATTAGGGTTCCCGGTTTATTTTTGTTATTGTATGCTTAATTAATTAATTACTATATACTTAATAAATTTAAAATTGCTATGGCTTTAACTTCTTAAAATATATTTAGGAATTACGCAACTGACATATTTTCTTGTAGGGTGCTGTAACTTAGAAATTCTGAACGTAGTAATAAGTTTACTGTGTGTCACGCAGCAACCACCGATTGTGACACTTGCGGCTATTCCTGATATTTTATAGCTGTGTAAATATATTCCCCAGTTATAAATAAAGACGTTGCGCCCGGCAACGTCTCTACATTAATTACGCGATTTTGTTAAACATCATTTAATTTTTACTTCAAAGCTCCTAAAATTGGTACAACTTCTGAAGAAGCAATATCCGGTGTCAAAAATCTTTTCGCGTAAATACCGGGATTAGTTTGGGAAATTTGAGTATAAGATTGACGCACTTGAGCATTCACGGCTACTGTCTTCACGTCGTAAATATGCATTGCAGCTTTGGGATAAAACCCAATACCAATAATTACCACTAGGAAACAAGCTGCAATAAACACTTCACGGGGGCTAGCATCTCTGTAAATTGATTCATCTGGTAAGGCACAATCGGTACCAAAACAAGCTGTACCCTCTGCTTCTAAATTCTCGAATTTCGCATTACCAATATCGCAGATAACCTTCCCTTCGCCGTAAAATACCTGTTTCAATAAGTCAAGTAAATAAATCGGAGTCAGGATAATTCCTACGGAAGCTAAGAAAACCGTTACTGTACAGAAAGTTGAACTGTAAATATCGCTGGTGGTGACACCAACTAATACCGAAAGTTCGCTGATAAATCCGCTCATTCCCGGAAGTGCTAAGGAAGCCATTGCAGCTATCGTACATAAAGCAAAAACTTTCGGCATTACTTGCCCGATACCGCCCATTTCATCCATTTTCATTGTATGAGTGCGGTCGTAAGTTACACCAGCTAAGAAAAATAATACCGATGCAATTAAACCATGGGAAATCATCTGCAACATTGCACCATTGATTCCCAAATCGGTGAAGGAAGCGATACCCAGCAGCACAAACCCCATGTGAGAAACTGAAGAATAAGCCAAACGTCGCTTCATATGAGTTTGAGCAAAGGAATTTAAAGCACCATAGATAATGTTAATTACCCCAAGAGTTGCTAAAACTGGTGCAAAGTAAATATGTGCGTCGGAAAGAATTTCTAAATTAATGCGAATTAATCCGTATCCCCCCATTTTCAGCAATACACCCGCTAAAATCATCGATACGGGAGCAGAAGCTTCACCGTGTGCATCCGGTAGCCAAGTATGTAAGGGGAAAATCGCTAATTTGACACCAAAAGCAATCAATAATCCCGCATACAGTAACAGTTCCAAACCCAGGGAATAATTCTTCGTCGCTAAAGTCGCGATATCAAAAGTTACATTGTCGCCACCATAAAGCGCCATTGCGATCGCGGCGACTAAAATAAAGATGGAAGCAGCTGCGGTATAGAGTATAAACTTGGTTGCTGCATAACGTCGTTTTTTGCCGCCCCAGATATTCACTAGTAAATATACGGGAACCAGTTCTACTTCCCACATAATAAAGAACAAGAGTAAGTCTTGGGCGACAAATACTCCTATCTGCGCCGAATACAGCACCAACATGAGAAAATAAAATAAACGCGGTCTGCGGTCAACCTGCCAAGCCGAAAACATCGCCAGCGTCGTGACAAATCCCGCCAAAAGTACCAAAGGAACAGACAAACCATCGACGGAAACAGCCCAGTTAAAACCCAACTGAGGCACCCAAGCATAACTTTCCGCTAGTTGAAAACTTGCATTGCTTGCATCATAATGCCGCCAAAAGGTAAAACACATCAAGAAAAAATCTGCCATACCCACACCAACGGCATACCATCGGATAAACTTACCATCTTTATCCGGCAATACGGGAATGAGAAAAGAAGCAAGGAGTGGGAATAAAACTATTGCGGTTAGCCAAGGAAAATGTTCCGCCATGATGTCAATGAGAATAAATACTTATTTTATGCTTAATGACATTTTACTAGAGTTTGTAACGTTTTATTTATAAATTTTTATCGCAGGGAATAGGGTAAGAAGTTGGGTTTTGATGACTGTTTTCTGATGTTACCGATATTTATCGTAAAAACCCGACTTCTGTGATTATTGTCGTAGTTTACTTCCCCTTCGGAGGTACTCACATTGTATTATTCAATTTGTCTGTAGTATTCAAGAAGGCGATCGCCATCTTCTGAGTACTCTGTATATACTTAACTGTGCTGTAAATATATACGTTTGACCGAGTAGTTTTATGCAGAGTCTAAGTATATTTAGTTAAAGATTTATCTAAATTTATCTAAAAAATCTCCTTCACTTTTCTTCATAATTTGAGACAATATAAATATCACTCATATACACAACTTATATAAACCAACTTCAATTCTTATGTCTTCCTCAAGCAGCACCGTAAAAAATTCCAACCAAAGCCTCAACCAATCGAATTGGGAAATCAAGTTACTCTACGACGGTGAATGTCCCTTATGTTTACGCGAAGTCAACTTTTTACAAAAACGCGATGGGGGCAGGGGTAAAGTTGCATTTGTCGATATCGCAGCAGATGATTACAACCCAGAAGAAAACGGCGGAATTGACTTTGAAACAGCAATGGGAAGAATTCATGGAATTTTACCCGACGGTACGGTAATTAAAAACGTCGAAGTGTTCCGTCGAGTTTACGAAGCCTTGGGAATGGGTTGGGTTTATGCAATTACCAAGTTACCGATTTTGGGTAGTTTAGCTAACTTTATCTACGGTATTTGGGCGGATTTGCGGTTAAAGTTGACGGGAAGACCTAGTTTAGAAACTGTGATTAAAGAACGTCAGGAGAGACTTGGGTGTGATGATCGAGGGCGTTGTCGAGTGGATTGATAAAATACGATTAATAATTGGAAAAGTATCGCTATAGGAACTAAGTCCACCTGCGTAGGCTAATCAAGAATTGCAACTTTATCTCCAAGGTGACAGCCTGCGGGCATTTTTTCGCTTTTTATTATCTAAAGCAATAAAAGTGAATATTTTTTGCATAAAAAAAAACGATATAAATTACTTAAGTTGAATTACCCATATCGATTTTTCATAAATTTTAGGATTTTTTTAAAGTTCCGTATTTGTTCTAATTACCAGACACTATTTCATTAAGTTAATTTGAATAGAGTTGTTAGAAGTCATTCATAAATAAAGTAACTCTTAATGCTTAAAAAATTAGGTTGCGTCCAATTAATTTGAATGTCTATAATAATATTTTTTAGTTATTGTTGCGTAAGTACTATTTATAAATAGTTTTTCGTTGACGATTTCGTTGACGATATTGATTGAAATATTACAAATTAAAACATGATCGCAAATACACTAGTTGAACTAAACAATCGGCTCGGTAATTTTAGTTTCATCTTAATATCGGTTGTTCTATCAGCAGTTGTGTGCTTTAAAACTATTCCTTTCACCACAGACTTAATGGTGAATTCAGCAGCTGGTTTAGCAGGAAAGTATCTAGGTTCAAAACAACGAACTTTAGTAATTAACGCTAGTACAAACAATCCAGAGCTTTTTTCGATGTTGATTTCGTTGAGTCTGCTGCGCTTAGGGGGAATTGCTAATCCATTAGGTTCAAATTTCACGAATATGTACTTAATGTTTTTTATCGCTCCTGTGTTTGTAGCAGGCAAATGGTTGTTTACAGGTCGTTCAGATAAGCTCTTAAGTTTAAGAAAGTTAGTAAATAGGGAGCGTGGACTATTCTTATGGCACACACTTATCTCCTTTTTTATGTTTGTTTTCGCGAGCTTGGTTTACTGGTGTTTAACAGGAGCTTTTCAGTTTTCGCCCGTAACCGAGAATGCTCCTCGGCAATGGTACTGGTTTATAACAGCTGGAATGCTAGCTGTATGTGGAGTGTTTTTGTATTTCTTTTTCGAGCGAAATCTTAAAAGGCAAAGACCAGAATTATTTGACGATATTAATGATGAGCAGCAGAATGCTAGCTGGAGTGCTTTTGGTGTAGGAACAATTGGTTTAATTGCCAGCACTTATATCCTTAATTCTCTTTTCCTTGCTTGGACAGAATTGTACTCTGATTCCCTAAGCAGTATTTTCGGGGTAGCAATCTTTGCAGGCTTACATTATTTTGTCGGCTCTATTGTGACTTCGCTCCCAGAGCTAACTGTCGCAATTGAAAATTATGAACGCTTGACTTCTCCTGACTTGAATACAGCATTAGCTTCTGCTAGCGCTTCTAACATGACTAATCTAGCCATTGCAGCTATTGGTGCTATTTTAGCGACAGTTATTGCAGGTTTTCATTTTCAAATCAGCTTATAAGTTTACTGTTTCTATTTAAGGAGATTCTCGAACATGACTATTACCTTAACTAAGGGAGAACGCATATCCCTCGATAAAGTTGCACCAGGACTATCGGAAGTATTTGTTGGTATGGGATGGGATGTTAAAGCAACAGATACTGGTCGTGACTTTGATTTAGATTCATCTGTTTTTCTGCTGGGTGCAAATGAAAAAATGCTTTCTGATGCCCACTTTATTTTTTACAACAACCTTAGTAGCCCAGATATAGATAAATCAGTTCAACATACTGGAGATAACCTTACTGGTGCAGGTGAAGGGGATGATGAAACTATCAAAATCAACCTGAAAAAAGTACCGACTGAGATTCAAAAAATTGTCATTGCTGTAACTATTCATGAAGCCTTAGAACGCGAGCAAAATTTTGGTCAAGTTCAAAATGCTTTTGTACGGATTGTCAATTCTCAAACTAGCGAAGAGATTGTTCGCTACGACCTTGCAGAAGATTACTCTACAGAGACATCTATGATTATGGCTGAACTTTACTCTAAAGATGGTGAATGGCGTGTCAAAGCTGTCGGTTCGGGCTATGAGAAGGGCTTACAGGCACTGCTAGATAAATACAAGTAGAGAATTTTTTAGAGACAAGATTGAATTAACCAGATTAAAAATTTAAGGAATTGATTAAATAATGGCAGTTACACTGAAAAAAGGACAACGTGTATCGCTAGATAAGGTTGCACCAGGTCTTACTGAGATATTTGTTGGTTTGGGTTGGGATGTTAAGCCGACAGATACTGGCTACGATTTTGACTTAGATGCGTGTGCTTTCTTGTTAGGGAGTAACGAAAAAGTTATTTCTGACCAACACTTTATTTTCTACAACAACCTTACTAGTCCAGACGCAGGTAAATCAGTTCAACACACCGGAGATAACCTTACAGGTGAAGGTGATGGTGACGATGAAGTAATCAACATCGATTTAAAAAAAGTTCCTGCTGAAGTTCAAAAAATTGTGATTACTGTAACAATTCATGAAGCCGTAGAACGCGGTCAGAATTTCGGTCAAGTTCAAAATGCTTTTGTAAGGGTTATCAATGCTCAGACAAATCAAGAAGTAGTTCGATACGACTTGGTTGAAGATTATTCAATTGAAACTGCCTTAATTATGGCGGAAATCTATCGTAAAGACGGTGAATGGCGGCTAAATGCCGTTGGTTCTGGTTATCAGGGTGGATTGCAAGCTTTACTAAATCGTTATCAAAATTAAAAAATAAGCAGTGTCAATCCTAGTGAAAAATTGAGTAAAAACGAAGTTTTATAAACTCCGTTTTTACTATAATTTTTAGTATTTCATTAATCCGATTTTCCACAAAGTAACTAAATCACATTACAAGGTAATTTAATGCAACAAACAATAGACCTTAAAAAGAAAGCAGATATCAATTTACTTAAATCAAAAGTAGAGATAATTCTCACAAAAAAAGGAATTAATAATTTAGTAGCAAGAGTTGCATTAGTTTTAGATATTTCTGGTTCTATGACTAATCAGTATAATTCTGGCGCAGTACAAGCATTTCTAGAAAGAATAGTTCCAGTTGCTAGCAAGCTAGATAATGATTGTAATTTAGATGTTTGGTTCTTTGGCTCTAAATTTAAAAGAACTAAATCTGTTACAGAAGAGACTGTAAATAGATATGTAGAAAAAGAGTGTGGAGAAAAAGTTAAAACTTTTATTTTTTTGGAAACTTCATCGCTAATGAAAGAGCTAGGTTTGGGTAATAACGAAGCTCTAGTTATTAATGATGTGATTCATAAATATACTCAAGAAGAATCTAGTAAATTACCTACATTTGTTATCTTTTTGAGTGATGGTGGAGTTACTAATCATGAAGGAATTAAAAACGCATTAGTAAAAGCGGCAAAATATCCTATTTTTTGGCAATTTGTTGGTTTAGGAGGCTCTAATTATGGAATATTGAAAGAATTAGACAATATGCCAGGAAGAGTCATTGACAATGCTAACTTTTTTCATGTAGATGACTTACAAAAAATAACTGATGACGAATTATATGAGAGACTCATTGATGAGTTTCCACTT
Organism: Rivularia sp. (in: cyanobacteria); assembly: GCA_050329355.1. Taxonomy (GTDB): domain Bacteria; phylum Cyanobacteriota; class Cyanobacteriia; order Cyanobacteriales; family Nostocaceae; genus Rivularia. The sequence goes on along the minus strand of JBHJOU010000697.1, from coordinate 1,876 downwards.
TGGGTTAAAGAAGCAAAGAATAAAAATATATTACAGAGATAAAAATGACTATTTCTTTGCAAAAAGGACAACGTATTTCCCTTTCTAAGGAAGCACCAGGTCTAACTAAATTAATCTGTGGACTGGGTTGGGATGTTGCTAAACGCTCAGGTGGTGGATTTTTTAGTAATTTTGGCGGTAGCGGGCATAACTATGACCTAGATGCATCTGTCATTTGCCTAGATGCGAACAGCAAGCTTACAGATCACAAAAATGTTATTTACTTTGGTAACTTGCAGCATTCATCTAGAGCCATTATTCATCAAGGAGACAACTTAACTGGTGCTGGTGATGGAGATGACGAGGTAATTATTATCGATTTGCCTCGTATCCCCGGCAGTATTGCCAAGCTGATATTTGTCGTTAATATCTATGAATGTGTTACTCGTAAGCAAGATTTTGGTCAAATTGAAAATGCTTTTGTTCGTTTAGTCAACTCATCTAGTAATAAAGAACTGGCTCGATACAACCTATCTGGCAAGGAATATATGGGTATGACTGGAATGATTTTAGCAGAAGTATATCGCCACAATAACGAGTGGAAAATGGCGGCGATCGGCAATGGAGTTAATGTCCCTGGTTTAGGGAAACTTATCGAGTCCTACTGTTAAATACCGAGTAAACTTATTATGCCTATTACACTTGAGAAAAGCGGCGATTCACACAAAATAGATCTGAGTAAAACAAGTAGCTCAAAGCAACTGACAGTTCATGTCAATTTGAATTGGAATCAGCAGTCCAATCAAAATCCAGGATTTTTCACTAAATTACTCGGAGGTAACAGCGCCCCCGATCTTGATTTAGGCTGTATGTATGAAACAGTTGACGGTGTTAAAGGGGTTATCCAACCTCTAGGCGGAAATTTTGGTTCAAAAAACTCTTCTCCTTACATTTTTCTTGATAAAGATGACCGTACTGGGACAGCTACAGACGGGGAAAACATGACTATTTATAAACCCGAGACGATTAAGCGAGTGATGTTTTTTGCTCTAATTTATCAAGGAGCGTCTGATTTTAGCTCTGTAGGTGGTCGAATGTTTTTCAAGATTAGTAATGGTGAAGAAGTTTATCTGGAACTCAACAATCCAGATAGCAATCGAGCTTTTTGTGCTGCTGCTATCGTCAACAATCTCGGCTCTCAAATAACCATTTTGAAGGAAGAAAGGTACTTCAGCGGACATCAAGAAGCAGACAAATTTTATAGTTTTGGCTTTAATTGGGTAGCTGGTTCTAAATAAAATGTCACTTTACGACCGCTTAAATTTAAAAAAGACCAGTCGTAAGCTTAAAGTCCCGATTTGGGAACGGATTAATCTAGAAAGACCTTTCATACCTCGTTGTCAAGGTTGCCGTTCCCGTATCCAGACAAACTGGCGGGTTTGTCCGCTTTGTGGATGGTTAATTGCCGAAAAAGGCAAGGAAAATCGCCGCTGCATCTGGGTTGATATCTCAGGGATGGGCTTTATTATTCAAGAGCAAAGAACCATGTTAGAAGAAATTTTGGCAGATGCATTTGCTAAAATTTTCGGTGCTTTTAGAAGCGTTAATGTATTTTTAACCTCAGATCCACCCGATTCAAGAGAATGGGGAGAAAACTTTACTCATGTTTATGTATTTGTTGCTGAAGAACAAGCCGACTACTTAGGAATTGCTAGTTTTATTCTTGGCAAAGTTACAGATTGTGCCGGTGTTCGCATAGATAATATACTCAATGCTTCTTATGTCGCAAGTCTGAGTTTTAATCAGATATCCAATTTAATTGCTAACACCATCGCTCACGAAATTGGTCACACATTAGGATTAGATCACTCTTTACTCCCATCTGATGTAATGAACG
>JBHJOU010000663.1:0-5488 GCA_050329355.1 Rivularia sp. (in: cyanobacteria) | reverse complement strand
TGTATGATAACGATTATCATTTTATTGTACAATTCTCATAAGTAATGTTTAGAAAACTACCTCTGAACGCAATTGCGGCATTAACTTTAGCTATCGGTATAATTAGCTGTGCTGGAAACGAGCAAGTTAAGTCAAATTCTGGCACAGAAAATGATTCTGCTGTGAACACCAGCAGCACAGCAACGGGAGAACGTCCCCTAGTTGTAGCCACTACAAGCGTACTTTGCGACTTAACCAAACAAGTAGCTGCTGAAACTGTTGATTTGAAGTGTTTGGTAGATGCAGGTTCAGATCCCCACACATATCAGCCCAAACCTGATGACCGTAAAGCAATTGAACAGGCTAAGTTAGTTTTGTACGGTGGTTATGATTTTGAACCGAGTATTATTAAATTAGTTAAAGCAAGTAGTAATACAGCCCCGAAAGTAGCAGTTCATGAAGTTGCAGTACCCAAACCGATTATAGGGGAAGCACATGACCATGACCATGACCACAAAGATGAGGGAGAAGAAAAACATTCTGAAGAAAAAGCACCAGACCCCCATGTATGGCATAATCCTCAAAATGGCGTTCAAATGGTAGAAGCGATTCGTAGTAATTTAGAAAAAGTTGCTCCCGATAATGCTCAATTATATGCAACTAATGCGGAAAAAGTGACCGGCGAAATCAAACAAATCGATAGCTGGATTCAAAAAACTATCGCTACAATACCTGCAAATCAGCGTAAATTAGTTACTACCCACGATGCTTTAGCTTATTATACTCAGGCATATAATATTGAGTACGAAGGTGCTATTCAAGGTTTGAGTACTGAAGCACAACCAACAGCAGCCAGAATAGCTGAATTAGTAAAACAAATTAAACAAGAAAACGTACCGACAATTTTTGCTGAAAGTACTCATAGTCCTAAACTGATTGAAAGAGTTGCTCAAGAAGCGAATGTAAAAGTTTCTCCCCAAGAACTATATGCTGATGGTTTAGGTGAACCGGGAACAGATGCTGATAGTTATCAGAAAAAGCTAATTGCTAATACTAAAGCTATTGTGGAAGGTTTGGGAGGTCAATATACCGCTTTCCAGAAATAATAATTGACAGTAGAAGCTAAGTAGTTAATAATAAGTCTGATTAACTTATGGTTATGGTATTAGTAACTTTTTTATCATGCCTTGTATCCCCAGAAAAAACCGGGTTTGTTAGTAATTTATAACACAGAAAAGCTACATTTTGAGTAAAATTACTTGACTCAATATTTAGTAGATGTTTAATTAATGTGTAGAAATCCGGTTGTTTATTTTTGAAGTTTGGGGTGTATTCCGTTTCCGTTTCCTTTTCCGATATCTAGTTTATTTGTAATCAGTACTCGATAAATATCAGGGATTAAAAAAACGTACCTAAGCATCTTGTGTACCATCTGCATATCTGTATTTTTGATTTTTCTAAATTTAAGTGTGAGGAGAAAATTAAGCATCATGAAGAAAAGCTTGTGGAAGTTTCTACTAGTTAGTCCCGTAGTTTTTGCAACATCGTTATTAATTAACAACAGTGCGATTGCTGAAACACAAATTCAAGAAGAAACATTAGGACAAGTTACTTCTGTTTCTCAATTTTCTGACGTACAACCTACAGATTGGGCATTTCAAGCATTACAATCTTTAGTAGAACGTTACGGTTGTATCGCTGGATATCCTAATGGTACTTTTCGCGGTAATCGAGCATTAACTAGATATGAATTTGCTGCCGGTTTGAACGCTTGTTTGGATCGAGTTAACGAACTAATCGCAACCGCAACCAGCAATACCAGCAATGAAGATTTAGAAACCATTAAAAGATTGCAATCAGAATTTTCTCCTGAATTGGCGACATTACGCGGTAGAGTAGATGCAGTCGAAGCGAAAACTGCTCAATTAGAAGCCAATCAATTCTCTACAACTTCCAAATTAGAGGGAGAAGTAGTTATAGCCGTAACTGATGCTTTTGAAGGTAATTCAACAGACAACAACACGACTTTAGGTACAAGAGCGCGGATTAATTTTGTTACCACTTTTAGTGGTAAAGATACTCTCTATACTCGTATTCAAGCTAATAATATTCCCGATACCGAAGTACCTTTAGCTTTTGCTGGTGATGAGGATACTAATGCTTATTTAGACGCATTATGGTATAGTTTTCCTTTAACTAAATCAACCAACGTCATTGCGATCGCCAATGCCGGTGCAGCGGATGATGTGGTAGATACGGTGAACCAATTTGATGGTGATGGTGCCGAAGGCGCTTTATCTAAGTTTGGGACTCGCAACCCCATTTATTATCAAATGGATGGTTCTGGATTGGGTATTACCCAAGCGTTTGGGGATAGTTTGTCATTGAGTTTGAGCTATTTAGCTAGTAGTAATAATGATCCGAGTCCAAAAAACGGTATATTTAACGGCCCTTACGGTGCTTTAGCACAACTTACCTTTGAACCTAGCAAGCGTTTTAAACTTGGTCTAACCTACATTAATGCTTATAATCAAGGTATAGATGCTCAAGGTGTAGAACTAGACACAGCTTATAAGAGCGATTCTTATGGTGTTCAAGCAACACTCGGTTTGAGCGATAACTTTGTACTTGGAGGCTGGGGAGGTTATACAAATACCCGTAGCTTGACTTCAGGTGGTGATGCAGAGATTTGGAATTGGGCTGTGACTTTGGGATTACCTGATTTGGGTAAAAAAGGTAATTTGGCTGGCGTGATTTTTGGGATGAACCCTAAAGTTACTAGTTCGAGCATACAGGGTTTAGAGAAAGCCGAAGATACCTCTTATCATATCGAAGGATTTTATCAGTACAGAGTCAATGACAATATCAGCATTACTCCAGGAGTTATTTGGGTGACAGCACCTGGCAACAATAGTAGCAACAATGATGCGGTAATTGGTACTCTGAGAACTACCTTTACTTTCTAGAAATCAAGACTTTAGAGAATGATTATCAATGCTATATTGTATTGTAAGAAAGTAATGTAAGAAAATCAAAAAAGCGGTGTTGTGTGGGATGTTGTTACATTCCATATTCACCGCTTGTTCTTTTTTGTTGATTATTTTCTTGGTTTTAAGTAGGTGGATAGAAAAACTTATCGTTACGAGTAGGGAGTAGAAATAATTCCTTGAGAGCGGTTTACCTACTTAGTTGTTGATTCCTTGGGGAGCAATCGTAGCTTGAGATCAAGTCCGGTTAATTGCTTACTATATGACTCAACGCACTTACCCAAAACCCATCACCCATCAATAACTACCCATTACCAGCCCTCACAGAGATGATTTGTATCTTTGATAGCCTTGACTGTGAGAATGATAATCATTATTATTGAGTCGTAAATACTATATAAATGATTGTTTCCTCACACAACCTAACTTGGAGGTAATCCTTGCAACCCAATTTACCAAATATTCGTTCTACTCAGGATGTAAAAAATTCAAACATCCTGAGTGAGAAAAACTACCGTAAATTCCACAGAACAGCCTTAAAACTTGGTTTCGCAATCTCCGTAGGAACTGCAAGTTTTTTACTTTTTGGACAAACTAACCAAGCAGTTGGAGTGGAACCAGTCGAAACAAATTCTGTGGATGATGGTACTTCCGAAGATTTTACTCACAGCAGAAAAGAGCGAATTGCCAATGCAATTCTCCGACAAAAGGTTAAAGTACAAAACACTGCATCCTTTCCTCAGCAATACCGCGCTCAACAATCTCGTTACCAACAAACCGCTCCAGTTAGTATCGATTCTAATAATGTTCCGTATTTGTACCCAAATACAACACCCAAATACAACCAAAATCCTGCTCCAATAGTAATTCCAGTTCCCGCTCCAATGGCACCCTATCAGGTGCAGGTAATAACATCTCCCGCTCAAAATAACCGAATAACGAACTCGATTCCGGTCGTTACACCAAATTTGCCTAGTTTACCACCATTAGCAGCCATCGATCGCTATCTTCCCAGACCGATTGACGAAAATACCGCTCCACCAATAGCTCCAGATAGTACCAATACAGCATACATCTGGCCTACCAAGGGAGTGTTAACTTCAGGTTATGGTCCGCGTTGGGGGAGAATGCATAGGGGGATTGATATTGCCAATAAAATTGGTACACCAATAGTTGCAGCAGCGGATGGTGTTGTCAAATTTGAAGGTACACAAAGAGGCTATGGTAAAATAATTGATATTAGTCATGCTGACGGTAGCTTGACTCGTTATGCCCACAACCACAGACACTTTGTCAAACTTGGTCAAAAAGTAAAGCAGGGTCAAATGATTGCCCATATGGGTAACACTGGTTTTAGTACAGGTCCCCATTTGCATTTTGAAATTCATCCTCCTGGTAAGAATATCGGAGTCAATCCGATTGCTTATTTACCAGCACGGGTTTAATTATTTTAGACATACACAGACAAGTAAAGCCAATTAGGAGAACAGGTTAAGAAGTCGGGTTTTGATGATTGTTTTATGGTATTACCGATATTGATTGTAAAAACCCGACTTCTATGATTATTTCGGTTTATTATTTACTGTTTACTGTATGAGGTAATGAGGAATGGTGTAGAACAATACGCAGCTTACCGTTATCGTCCTTGAGAAACTCCCAAGTTTTGTCCACTGTGGTAGTTTTACCCTGTTTGTCAGTTATCATCACATTTCCCATGGTAGTAGCCGCGTTACCAGTAATTAAAACTGCTGCATTTTGAATCTCTACTTTACGCCAACTGTTCAACGCAAAACCTTTATCCGTAGGGAAATTGGTATCGTCACCCACAAAGTATGATAAAGCTCCTGCACGGGTAGTGCGGAATGTCTGCGGAGCAACGGTGAGTGTTGGCTTGAAAAGCACTGGACCAAATTGATATCCGTAAGCATCATCAATTACCTTTCCAGCTAAGGCTTTAGCTGCTGCTTTACCTTTTGTATCATGGGTTGTAGAAATAGCTACCAATGCATCTCCCCAAGCCTTTTGAGCAGCTAACACTTCGCTTTCAGTAATTGCCCTATTGACAAATGCTACTTTTTGATTTGAATGAGTTGTAGTTTTTTTGTTGGAGTCTGCAACAGATGTCTTGGATATCACAACAGCACCAGAGATAACTGTAGCTGCAACAAACAATACTGAAATGCTGCGTTTGAAGAGATTCATAAGAAGATTTTAAAAAATGTGGACTTATTTATCTTCCCATAAGTTGTGATTCCAAATATATCTATATAGATAAAATATGATTACTTGATTGGTGTTTAATTAGACAAAAAAATTTCTTGCTGTTTCAGAGCGTCTTATTGCTTTTTTAGCGAAATATAGTGATAAATTTACTCCTCATATTTTTCTAACTTATTTGCTGCTTTTATTGCACGAGAACAAACCCAATTGTTAGACATGACTGCGGGGAAACCTTGGCGTATTGCTTCCGGACAAATTGCATAAATTGTTAACTGACAATCAATCAATTCTAAACCAGATTT
>JBHJOU010000514.1:0-2916 GCA_050329355.1 Rivularia sp. (in: cyanobacteria) | reverse complement strand
AGTAATGGATAAACGTATTCATAATGACCACCATAACCATCATCAAATGAAAGTAAAATCGGCTTTTCTGGTAATGGACTTCCGGTACGTAAATGAATAATTAATTGGTCTAAACTAATGGGAGTTACACCTTTAGATTTGATTAATTCAAAATGAGATTCTAATTCTTCTGGGGTAACATCAAAAAATACTTCTTTTTTCGGCAAAATATCGTGATACATTGCTATCGGTACTTTAGCTTTTCTCGCTTCATCATTAATTTTTGGTAAAGTTACAGCATCCAAAGAAAGAGGAACATCAGCATCAGTTTGTGTTTTTACCAACACTTGTTCTTGAGATAAACTTTCCTCATTCCAAGGTTGTAAATTTCTATCTACAGTTTGATATTTTTGACAAAATTGCTCTAATTTTAAAGGAGATACTGTTTTTTCTAGAGAAACTGGAGAATCACTTTTATTTTCAGTTTCAGAATAAATATTTACAGCAATTAAACTAGTAGCAATTACGAGAATACCGCCGAATAAAGGAATAAATTTGAGGAAATTATTTGGTTTAGGCTGCATAGGGATTAATATAAATTAGTGTAATTAACGTTATTGATTTGTATATAGCGGTTTTCACTTGAGTGGAATACAAATTTTACCTCACCCCGCCCTCCGGGCACCCCTCTCCTCCTGACAGGAGAGGGGAAGGGGGTGAGGTTTTACTGTATTGGACTCAACTTAAATTTGCTACATATGGCGCTTTGTTACCGCGAATACACAAACAAAACCCACCTGCGTGGGTTCAAGAAATTTATTTTAATAGCTAGATACAAAAAGATTAAATATAAAACTTATCTAATGCAAGTCTATAAAATACAAATGTCAAGGTTAAAGGTTAAAGGTTAGAGGTTAGAGGTTAGAGGTTAGAGGTTAGAGGTTAGAGGTTAGAGGTTAGAGGTTAAAGGTTAAAGGTTAAAGGTTAAAGGCAAGAGGCAAGAAATCTGTATGTCAACTGTCAACTAATTTACGGATACAACTTATCCCCACTAACAGAATCAAATAAAAATAATTTTTGCAAATCTAATTGTAAATTCAATTTATCACCGACATGAAAACGGATATTTCCACTGGTTTGCACGTTTAATATTATTCCAGTACCGAGTACGGTGACGCGAATCAAGGTTTCTCTTCCCAAAGGTTCGACTAATTTCACTTCTACTTGTAAAATCTCTGCTTGAGACTCATTCTGAATTTGGATATCTTCTGGACGAATACCTAAATCAAAAGTTTGTCCTTGTGGTATACGTAATTTTTCTTTTAAATCACTGGGAATAGTTAAAATTTGTCCGTTTATATCAAAACCCGCAGCGGTATACTTCGCCGGTATAATATTCATCGGTGGATTTCCTAAGAAAGTTGCCACCATCCGGTTAATGGGATGAGCGTAAATACTTTGTGGTTCGCCAATTTGCTGAATACGTCCGCCACTCAGCACTACAATTTTATCAGCTAAAGTCATTGCTTCCACTTGGTCATGGGTGACATATACCGTAGTAATACCAATATCTTGATGTAGTTCTTTCAACTCAGCCCGCGTATCATCTCGTAACTGTGCATCTAAATTGGACAACGGTTCATCTAGTAAAAATACCTGGGGTTGACGAGCGATCGCCCTTCCTAAAGCTACCCGTTGTTGTTGTCCCCCAGAAAGTTGTTTGGGCTTACGATCGAGTAGATGTTCCAAGGATAGCGATCGCGCTACAGTATCGACTCTTTCTCGAATCATTTTCGAGTCAAATTTCCGCATTTTCAGCCCAAAAGCGATATTTTCCGCGACACTCATATGGGGGTAGAGTGCATAATTTTGAAACACCATCGCCACATCTCGCGCTCTTGCGGGGACATTATTCATCAACTTATCCCCAATAAAAAGTTTACCGGATGTAGCAGATTCTAAACCCGCAATAGTTCGTAAAATAGTAGATTTACCACATCCCGAAGGACCTACCAAAACCCAAAACTCACCATCAGGAATCGTGAATGTAATGTCATCGATAGCCGTGACATTGTTAAATTTACGCTTGATACTTTCTAGACTAACTTTTGCCATGTCAATTTTGGATTTTGGATTTTAGATTTTAGATTTGGGATTACGATTTAAGAAAGTTATTCAAGTAATTCTATAAACTCATCCTTAGATATTTCAGCATCTCGTAATATTTTACGTAATAATCCTTTACCAAGGGTTTTACCAGCATGAATAGGTATTGTTACTACTCGTCCATCGGTATGTTGCATACGCACATGGCTACCTTTTTGACGCACCACTTCAAAGCCAATTTTTTCCAAGGTACTAAATAACAGTATCGCCTGTTATGACTGGTAGTTTCGGCATTAAATTACTACCTTTTGAATACCTACAAATTCTAAGGTTGTTTGTTCATTTTCTTCTTCTAAACAAAGTTCTATAACTTCTTTAATATTTTTCATCAACTGATCAATTGTTTCTCCTTGAGAATAACAAGCTTTAAGTTGCGGAACTTCCCCAACATAGTATCCATCTTCATCCCGCTCAATAATTACATAAAATTCTTGTTTACTTGCATTTATCATGATATTTTTCTCCAAATAATGTATAAGAATCCTGTTTGATTTTTAAACAAATTCAGGAATAGCCGCTTCGGAACCGCACTAACCCCAGTGAATGTCACAACACTCACTAAAGTAACTTTTGCCATGTCAATTTTGGGTTTTATACTAGATACGATTGGGAAGTTGATTTTAAAACGCAGAGGAACGCGGAGGTAAACGCACTCGTTACGCAAAGTATTTACTTTAAATTTCTTAACTCCTAACTCCTAACTCCTAACTCCTAACTCCTAACTCCTAACTCCTAACTCCTAACTCCTAACTCCTAACTCCTAACTCCTAA
>JBHJOU010000905.1:0-8860 GCA_050329355.1 Rivularia sp. (in: cyanobacteria) | reverse complement strand
AATTCTAGATTTAACCATCTTACTCTTAAACGAAACATTGCCGACCCATCGACGAAAATATCTTCTAACCATATTGTTTGATTTTTGGTTTGATTTTTGCTCGATAACTCACAAAGATTACGAATTAATGATGTTATAGAATTTTGATTTATACTGCATTGCTCGATTTGATTACAAATACTGTAAGCACTAGCATTGCTATGAACTACTTCCCCAGTTTCAGTTAAAATTAAGATACCATCTTCAATATTTTCGATTATTTGCAGTAAAAAAGAAAGTTGTTCTAAATCTCTCGGTTTTTCTGGTTTTGCTATGGTTGTTAGAGTTTTCATAAGTTTGCGATTTATATCTTGATAATTGATAAACCATATTTGTAATCACAGCAATTTAATGCGTCACTTACAAATGGCGATGAACGCAAATATTACAATTATTAAATGTTAATTGTTTTAGCCTTGTGAGGCTTGATAATTTTTTATACAGCTTGATGCTAATGTATTTCGGATTTTGGTTTTTGTGCTTGTTCCTTCGTGAGTTCGACAAATACAATTCCACAATCAAATGTCGGGTTTTTACAGTGATTTTCTTGTCTTTGGAGATATTTAACTTAAAAACCCGACGAATCACCCTACGACAAATCAAAAAGACGTTGCAATGCAACGTCTCTACATGGTTTGCTATGGTTTGCTATAATTTGATCTAAATTATTAACCCCAAACAAAAACTTTTGCTTCAAACGGACCTAAATCGGTCATAATACCATCATCACCAGCTTCTACATCGTAATTAGCCGTCCATTCGTGCCATTTACCCGCAGCAGGGAAATTAGGAACTTGATAACCAGCTAAGAAATTTTCAGAGAAGTTAGCTACAACTACTAAACGAGAACCTTCATCGTTCCAACGAGTATAAGCTAATACCTTTGCTTCGGGATTTTCGTGGATAAAATCAATATTTTCCGTATATAAAGCATGATTGTTTTTACGCAGGTGAATTAAACCTTTGTAATATTCAAACAAACCTTTATTCAAATCATTTCCTAATAATCCCCACTCGATTTTAGATGATTCTTGAGTCTGGGGTTTATATTCACCAAATTCTTGTCCCATCCACAACATTGGTACACCAACTGCTGTCATTAAAAGTGCTGCTCCAAATTTGAGTCGATGGAACGCTTCTGCATCAAAAATATTGCGATCGCCCAACTCTACCATAATTCTATCATGGTCATGGTTAGTAATATAATTAACAACATTTGTCGCACCCATGAAGCCTTGACGCTTACAATCGATGACATCTTTAAGTTGTTCTAAATCGAATTTATCACCACAAATATGTTCTCGTATGCAATGATAAAAACTATCATGCCAGCAACCATCCATTGGACCATCTACATTGGTAATACTGGCAGTTTCCGGAATATGTTCGGCAATGTTATAAAATGGTTTTGTACCTGCGGTTTTCTTGGCTTCATTTACTATCCAATGCATGAAATCATAGTTAGCAATTTGCCGTGCTGCATCGTATCGAATGCCATCAATATGATATTCTTCAATCCAGAAACGTACCGTATCACCGATAAATCTTCGCGCTGGATAAGTATCTAAATTATCATCATATTTTTCGTAATTAAATTCCGGCCCCCAGTTATTATCAGAATCACGGGGTTCGTGATGATACCAGTAATCATGGTCGATTTGTGTTAAGGGAGATGATGCTTCTGAATGGTTGTAAATACCATCTGTAAACACACGAATTCCTCTTCCATGACATTCATCAATCAATCTTTTTAAATCTGCTGTTTTACCGTAACTAGTTTCCGTCGCAAAAAAGTGACGCGGATTATATCCCCAACTGTAATCACCAGGATATTCTTTAATTGGCATCAATTCAATTGCATTGATTCCCAATTCTGTTAAGTAATCTAATTTTTCAATCACGTGTTGATATTTTCCTCGGGCATATTTATCTTCTTCTCCACCAGAAAAATCCGCAACGTGCAATTCATAAATAACTAATTCATGATCTGGAGGTAAAGGTTTGTGATCATTTTGCCAAACATAGGTATCGACAATTCTTTTTCCATCTTTAATATGGATAATTCCATTTTCATGACTATCTAATCCATCAATATCAGTTGCATAAGGATCAGTTACATCTACCCATTCATCTGGCTCAAAAAACCAAGACTTAGTACGTACTTTAAACTTATACTTATAATCACCGTCTTCTAAATCAACTTTAACCCGAAAATAACCATCTTCGCCTTTTTTCATGCTAATTGGTTCCCAATCCGAAAAAGAACCAACTAAAGCTGCTTCTTCGTTATAAGGAGCAAAAAGATTGAATTCAATGGGCTTTGCCATATATTTCTTTAAAACCTAAAAAGTGTAAAAGTAGGTTTAGGAAATAAACATACCCGAATCTTACTGCTGAAGGGCTAATAGTTCTTATGTAAATAGCTATCGGCAGTTACCGAATAAGAAGTATTGTTTAATTACTCGTACCATGTAATTATTTTGTGCTTTTAATTTAATAAAGCAATCTTTCGTCGGGAATAATTTGGGTAAGTTTGACTATTTCTGAGGAAGTATGGTTTTATTCAGCAGTTAGATATTATGATATTTTTGATATTATCAACATGATTCAACTCAACAAAGAACATTTACAAACAATCTTTACTCATGCACAAAACACCTATCCCGAAGAATGTTGCGGCGTAATATTTGGTCATATAGATTGCGATCGCAAAACCGTAGTTGAAGTTATCCCCACCCAAAATGCTTGGAATCGAGAAACAGCGGGTGATTTTGCCGATGATAATATAAATAATCGTCATATAGATGATATAAATCATAGTAAAAATCATAGTAAAAAACGCAGATATACCATAGCACCCCAAGATATGTTACAACTGCAAAAATCTGCTAGGGAGCGCAATGTTAATATAATTGGGATTTTTCATTCCCATCCCGATTATCCTGCTGTTCCTTCAGAATTTGACCGTAACTATGCTTGGCAAGAATATTCTTACATCATCGTTTCTGTGAAACAAGGTAAAGCAGGTGACGTTAACAGTTGGGTACTTGATGATAATTCTCAGTTTCAACAGGAAGAAATTAGGCAGTTAGTTGACAGTTGACAGTAATCGGCGGTTTAAACCGCTACTACACAAGCAAAGTCCACCGTAGCGGTGGACTTAACGTATTTTAAACCCGTGCAGACGGGTTTCGTTTGTGTCGCTGCGGTAATAAAGCACCAGATAAAATATGAAATATGAAATTAGACTTTTCAAACATCCTTTTTAACCTTCGACCTTCGACCTTTGACCTCTAACCTTTAACCTTCGACCTTCGACCTTTGACCTTTGACCTCTAACCTTTGACCTTCGACCTTCGACCTTTGACCTTTGACCTCTAACCTTCGACCTTTGACCTTTGACCTTCAACCTTTATTAATAATTACTAATTACGTATTACTAATAATGACATTATTCGGTAGGATAAAAATTCTGCTCCTCCAAATTCCCGCATGGTTATGCTCAATCCCAACTTGGATGAAATCCAATTGACGAAGGACGATTACGAACGCTACTCCCGCCACCTGATTTTACCTGAAGTTGGGTTGGAGGGACAAAAACGTTTAAAGGCTGCTGCTGTATTATGTATCGGTACTGGTGGACTCGGTTCGCCGTTACTATTATATTTGGCTGCTGCTGGTATCGGACGTATCGGTATTGTTGATTTCGATGTTGTCGATAATTCTAATTTGCAACGTCAGGTGATTCACGGTACTTCTTGGGTGGGTAAACCTAAGATTGAATCTGCAAAAAACCGCATTCACGAAATTAACCCCGATTGTCAGGTTGATTTGTACGAAACTCGCATTAGTAGCGAAAATGCTCTCGATATTCTCAAACCTTATGATGTTGTCGTGGATGGTACCGATAACTTTCCGACACGGTATTTAGTAAATGACGCTTGCGTATTATTAGATAAACCCAACGTTTACGGTTCGATATTCCGTTTTGAAGGACAAGCTACGGTATTTAACTACGAAGGTGGTCCCAACTATCGCGATTTATACCCAGAACCACCACCGCCGGGAATGGTTCCTTCCTGTGCTGAGGGCGGGGTTTTAGGCGTTTTGTGCGGAATTATCGGCACTATTCAAGCAACGGAAACGGTAAAAATTATCATCGGACAAGGCAAAACCCTCAGTGGTCGCTTGATGTTATATAATGCCCTTGATATGAGTTTCCGGGAATTAAAATTACGTCCCAATCCTGTGCGTCCAGTGATCGAAAAACTGATAGACTACGAACAGTTCTGCGGTATTCCCCAAGCAAAAGCACAAGAGGCTCAACAGCAAATGGATATTTCAGAGATGACTGTCAAGGATTTGAAAGAATTAATTGATAGCGGTGCAGAAGACTATGTACTGTTAGATGTTCGCAATCCCCATGAATACGAAATTGCTAAAATTCCCGGTTCGGTTTTAATACCTTTATCGGAAATTGAAAACGGTCCCGGAGTTGATAAAGTTAAAGAAATGCTCAACGGTCATCGTCTGATCGCTCATTGTAAAATGGGTGGACGTTCCGCGAAAGCTTTAGGGATTCTCAAACAAGCAGGAATTGAAGGTACTAACGTTAAAGGTGGTATTACTGCTTGGAGTCAAGAAGTTGATTCTTCGGTTCCAACTTATTAATAAAAGTTACTACCACCGGAGTTGAAATTAAAAATTACACCCTTGTGAATCAGCTAATCAACAACTATTTCATCTCACAATCTTTTTAACTTACTATTCGTCGGGTTTCTGCTTCGGGAGAAACCCGACTTCTTCACCCAACCGCAAATCCCCAAAAATCGGGTTTCTTTGAGAAAATATTTATTACCAAAAAAATATAAGCATAAAGTCTCATAGGTTAAAATTTTCTGTAAAATCATTTATTTTCTTCCAACTGTGTCTGCAAAAGATATTTTTCATGAATCAGTTAAACAAGCTTTGCAAAAAGAACAATGGATAATTACAAATGATCCATTAAAGTTTAAATTTGGGGAAGTTAATTTCCAAATAGATTTAGGAGCAGAGAAAATAATTGCCGCAGAAAAAGGAAATGAAAAAATAGCAATTGAAATCAAAAGCTTTTTAAATCCCTCTGCAATTACAGATTTTTATTGTGCTTTGGGACAATTTCTTAGTTATCGTATCGCATTAGCAGGATATGAGCCGGAGCGATTATTATATTTAGCAATTCCGTTAGATACATATAATATATTTTTTCAACTTGAGTTTACTCAAACTGCGATAAAACAATATCAGGTGCTATTAATTGTTTACAATCCAGCAGATGAGGTAATTGTAAAGTGGATAAACTAGCAAAATATCAAGAATGTGTGAAAAAATTATTGACAACTTATCTCAGTGATGATGTATCAGATGAGAATATTGAAGTCCAACTGATTTTAGATACAGAACGCAATCATTATCAATGGATGAATGTAGGTTGGCAAGGATTTAATCGTATTTATCGCTGCGTAATGCATTTTGATATTAAAGATGGCAAAATCTGGTTACAACAGAATTTAACCGATCGCAACCCAGCAGAAGAATTAGTAATGATGGGAATACCACGGGAAGATATCATCTTGGGTTTGCAAGCTCCCTACAAGCGTCAGTATACTGATTATGGTGTAGCGTAAATAATATTTGTAATTTATCAAGTGCGAATCGCTATTTGTTAGAATTCAACATTTCTTTGTTTCCAGTAATTCTGTTTACATTTATTATGGGCGATCGCAATCACCCAAATCACTTCTTCCCCAACCGCAAATCCCTATTCGTCGGGTTTCTTTGCGAAAATATCCGTAATAACGCAAAATAATCCTAGAAACCCGACTTCTTCACCAAATCCAAAATTGATTTAACGGAATCTATCGGGATTCAATTTGTTACCGGCTTGGGATGGACGAGTTTGAGGATTAGTTTTTTTGACGTTTCGCATTAAATTACCGCTACCACCATCTTTTTTGTCTAAGAAGGGTTTTAGCTGAATCGCTTCCCTGGATACTACTTTTTTCCCATTACCAAGTAGGGTTCTACCCAAGTTTACTGCGTCTTCTAATCCACCACCTCTATAAGTGTTAACACCGATAGTTTGCTGTCCGCTGTCCGCTGAAATCAGGTTTTGGAAAACGTCATTGCGTACTTGATAAGCGTCTCTACCGGGAGGAACTGTTAATACTAATTGACAAGCGGGGTTAGCTTCGGTAGTTACACACAAAACGTCATATCCATTTAAGGTTGAGGTGCGAAGTTCTAACAAACCTTGTGGACGATAGGTTTCTAAGCGTTGAGCAATACTAGCGCAACGTTTCTGTGCATCCCAACCACCACCTAAAGTTTGGGGAGTAGCCCAAGCAAAGTATTGACTTGATTGGCTTTGAGGAGAATACATCACGGTGTAGCTACCATTATCCATTTGACAGCTAAACCGAGTTGCGCTATCAACGGTTTGTGAAGAGCTGCTTGTGGAGGTTGTGGTTGATGTTCCTGTGGGAGTTGATGTACGTGTGGTTGTGTTTGTACTACTTCCACTGCTTCCGGTGGTGGGTACTACAATAGCATCGTTTGAGGAGTCAGATTGCGCCATTGCAGGGGTATTACCGAATAATACCGATAATGCCAAGCTGCTGAAAAATACTAACTTAAAAGGTCTAGATGACATGAATCATCCTCCTGTATATAGAGAAAGGGAGTTACTTAGTTGTAGTGACGAAGATTTTTGATAAATGATTCAGAACTATTTTGATATCAAATCTTAATGGCTATTTTCCCCCGCACTTGTCGCTGTTCTAGATAGTGAATTGCCGCCGGAACTTCCTGAAGGGGGTAGCAGCGATCAATGCAAGGGCGAATCTTAAGTGCCTCAATCATATCTTTCAAAATGATTAAATCGTCTTGATTGGGCTTTGATGCCAAGCATTTTACCTTTCGCTGACTGCTGATTGCTATCCAAGGCTCGATAAACATCGCCTGGAAAAATCGAGTCATTGAACCACCAACCATCACATAAATTCCTGCGGGTGTCAATGAAGGTAAATAGTCAAAAACCGAACGGTAGGCGGCAGTGTCAAGTATCAAGTCGTAATGCTGCTGCTGAGGGGTAGAGGCTGCTTGGGTGTAATCAATAATGTAATCTGCACCGATTGCCCATACCATATCTACTTTACCTGGGCTGCATACACCAGTCACCTCAGCCCCAAATGCCTTGGCAATCTGCACTGCAAATGACCCGACACCACCGGAAGCTCCATTCACCAAAACCTTTTGCCCTGCCTGAAGTTGCCCCATATCTCGCAGTCCCTGAAGAGCCGCAAGGGCAGAAACGGGAACGGTTGCAGCTTCCTCAAAGGTCAAGTTTGTTGGTTTCAAAGCTAATGCTTGTTCAGGGACACAGGTATATTCTGCAAATGCACCAAAGCCAGATTCTGACAAGTCCCCAAAGACTTTATCCCCTAGCTGAAACTGGGTGACATCTTTGCCCACGGCTGCAACCTCCCCCGCGACATCAGTACCCAGGATTTTGATTTGAGGCTTTCGCAATCCCCCGTAGATCAAGCGGGTGAAAAACGGTGTCCCTCGCATCAAATGCCAGTCACCAGCATGAACCGCAGCAGCATGAACCCGCACCAGCACGCCATTGTCTGGCACAAGGGGTCGATCAACTTCTTCTAATCTCAACACATCTGCTGAACCATACTCAGTTTGGACGATCGCTCTCATCTTCTCATTTGTTTTCATGACTTTTTCTCTGTTGGGAGAGGATTTGACCGCTGACTATAATTTTTGACTTACACTGTAAGTTTAACTTACGCCGTAAGTTTGTCAAGATGAATAGCGAGCTATACCAGCAGGACTGAGCTTAGAAGTAATAAATTTATCGGAGGTGGTGAAATAGTGAAGACGAGTAACTCAGAACCATTGCCCCAAGTGCCATTGAGTCGAGAAAGGGTGTTAGACGCTGCGCTCCACATGGCTGACGAGGGTGGGATCGAGGCGCTGTCTATGCGGAAACTGGCTCAGGAGCTTGGTGTCAAGGCGATGTCGTTGTATAATCACGTTGCCAATAAGGACGACATAGTGGATGGGATTGTCGATATTGTCGTCAGCGAGATTGAGTTGCCCGTTAAAGGAATTGATTGGAAGATAGCCATGCGAAGACGGGCAATTTCGGCTCATGCGGTGCTGTTACGTCACCCGTGGGCAACGATGGCGATGATGTCACGGGTGAATGTGGGTCCAGCGATGTTACGCTATGTGGATGCGACCTTGGGGTGCCTGCGGGAGGCGGGTTTTTCCTTCGAGATAGCTGATCGTGCCTGGAATGCGATCGACAGCCACATTTATGGATTTACGCTCCAGGAACTGAACTTTCCCTTTGAACCGGGGGAATATGCACAAAAGGCGTTCGGCTTCATTTCATTTATCCCTCCAGATCAGTACCCCTACCTAAATCGGCTTGCCCATTACATCATAGAGGGTCGATATGACGGTCTACATGACTTTGAGTTTGGGTTGGAATTAATTCTCAATGGATTAGATGGGTTGCGAAAAAATGTTTGATCCTTCATTCTCAATCATCGCATTGTAGATTTTGTATTGATACAATTGTTTGAATTCTACTTGCGATCGCACTTAGGGGGTAGTAACTGTTTGCTAATTTCTGCCCATAAATTGACATATCTTCCCATTTGTCTAGTTAAAGAAACCAATTCATTGAGAATATTATCTTTTTAAGAAAGTCTTAATCGCTTAATTTTCTACCCCACATATGCTTGAAAGACATATTGGATGT
>JBHJOU010000700.1:0-5771 GCA_050329355.1 Rivularia sp. (in: cyanobacteria) | reverse complement strand
AAGACTGGAATTAATATTGACTGCTATTTTCTCAGTCTCTGGTATTTTGGGATTTTTTGGAGTGATACAATAACTTTTGATTACTTTATTAACATTTCGCACAACTTTTAAAGGTTAAAGGTCAAGGGTTGAAGGTTCAAGGTTGAAGTAGTTTGTTTCTCGGACTTCAATCAGTGCTGCTTTTATTGCTTTCTTATACCAATCTTGAAGCTTGATAAAAACTAGGAACTAGCTGCCCAGAGCAAAGAGACTTCATATTGATTAAATGTTGAATCCGCACTTACAAGTGTCATGTCTTCTACCTGAGCTTGTGCAATCAGCATTCTGTCAAAAGGATCGCGATGATGTAAAGGTAGTGCAGCTACTCGCAAAGCATGAGAAGCAGTGATCTCTAACGATCTAGCTCCTAGTTGAGTCATGCGAGTAGAGACATAATCATTTATTTGTTCTGGCAGTGGCAACTTACCGATTGAAACCTTAATTCCCATCTCCCAAACACTGGCAACAGAAAACCATACTTCATTGCTTTCGTTGGCAATTTGTTCAATTACATTCTCACTTAACTTTTCTGGTTGAGCAAACCACCATAACCAGCATTGTGTATCCAGTATAAGTCTCACTCTGCACCGGCCTCAAATGCAACCAAAATATCTTCTGGCAGAGGAGCATTAAAGTCGTCTGGCACAATAAATTTTCCCCGATCTTGTCCTAAGCTAGACTGTCGATCTAAGGATGTCCGAAATGGAACAAGCTTAGCAATTGGAATACCTCGATTTGAAATAACGATTTCCTCTCCGAGTTCCACACGGGACAATAGCCGAGAGAGGTTGGTCTTGCAGTAATGGATATTTACAGTTTCCATACTCTTAAAGAACTAAGTCTACAAACTAAGTTTAGTTTAGTTGCAGTGATTCTGCAAGGGCAAGTTAGTTTGGAGTCATGGGTAACTAACTGGCAAGCAACGCGGCATAACAACGTGCTGGAGCAGACGGTTGAGATATCTATCCCCTTAAACTCCTGTTGATAGCTGCCATAGTTGGATTTCGTAGCAAAGATGAGTGTCAAAAATTTTTCTGGCTGCTAATCCTTCTGTTATTGGTTGATCTAACCAGCGCTTAAATGCCCAATTAAATAGTCCATATAATGGTGGAACTGCTATTTTGATTACATCAGCAATGTACTTGCCTGTAGTTATCCCAAAAGTCCGAAAATTACTGACACACAAATCAAGTGTAGGTGCAATTGAACGAGAAATATCTTCCGATTTAATTAATCTAAACCCGGTTTTTTCTAAAGCTACTTTTAATTCTTCTCTAACGTGACAATTAGAAAAAATACCTTCTTGATATTTAGCATCAAAACGCATCATATCCGCGATTAACAGATAACCTCCGCGACTTAGTAACCTAGCCGCACCTTCCGCTAAATCATTAACTGCAATATATTGACTGCTTTCGCTAAATAGAATCAAATCATACAATTTATCCTGTTGAAAATCTTCAAATCTAGTTAAGTGAAAAGGTACTTTACCTTGGGTATTCTCAAGAAATCTTTCTTCTTGGAGTGCATCCGGTGCTAGCCCCTCAATCGCAAAACCGCGATCGCACAAATATTTCGTATTCCCACCAATACCGCAACCAACATCGAGTAAAGTTTTTGTTCCTTCTGGAATAAAACTAAATAGCTTCACAGCATAAGCTTCTTGAGCTAAACGTAACTTAGTTAGAGTCAATTCTTCTTCTGGTGCGGGTGGTTCTTCCCAATACCCATAATGTAAGTAGGAAGATTTTGTCAGCCCCATGTAATAATCGATTGCTGCATTTTGGTAGCGAGTTGCTTTCGGAATCCGAATTGACTTTGATTTTTGCATTTCAGTTAACCTACTAAATATAAATAGATAAATACTTTGTAACTAATCGAAAGATAATGATTATTAGCTAATTGATTGAATGCATAATACTTAGCACATTTTTGATTTTTCCACAATTCAGTAATTATATATTTTTCCAGATAATTTATAATCGAAAAACGAATAATTGCGGACACAGTTACTGAAGTTAAACACTTTAACTATCAAATACTAAAAATGCAATGCTCTGTAATAAAATTACGGATGGCTGTAAAGACGCTTGAAGCTGTTTTTCAAGACAAAAATTACTGCTGAGGATTAAATTAGCAGTTTGATATTTTTTACGAATACTTTAAAAAAATGAGATTATAATCAGAAAGCTAATTATAAACAAAATACCTCAATCAGTGAATAACTCTCAAGCCGAAATATTTTATCGGTGGTGGTCTTTATTCTGGGTTTGCTTGGGACCTCTGAGTTGGCTGGTGTCTATTCCTTACATTGCAATCAAGAATCAACAAGCTTGGGGTGGTCTGGGAGCGCTCTTCTACACCGTTCCGGTTATTGCTGCAATTCATCTAATTGCCCCGTTAGCCTTGCTGTATATGGGTTCCCGACGACGAGAACGAAGGCAACAGGTAGGTCGGTGGGTTTGGCTCGGCTGGCTTTACTATGTCTGTCTCCCTGTCTTATTGCTTTTAATCTCAATCCGAGTCCAAGGGCTGTCTCAAACTCTTGAGTTTTTTATCCGGCTCATCAATGAAATTCGGTTTCAATTGAAAGGTTAAATTCAAAGACAGCATCCCATTGAAATGTATTCCAGTGGTGTCGATAATTGCTAATCATAAAAACGGGCGCGACAGGACTCGAACCTGTGACCGACTGCTTAGAAGGCAGTTGCTCTATCCAGCTGAGCTACGCGCCCAAACAAAACAAGATGCTTTTATTATAAAGCTTATACATTATATCAGTAGTTTAAACAAAAAGCAATGAAAAGAGTGAATTTTTAAATAAATCAAGATAAAATGTAACTTGATTAACTATAAAGTTAGATAAAAATTCGGGCATATAGGGTATTGAAAAGGTATATTGTGTTGAAAAAAGGTAAAAGCGTCAAATATTACCAAGACGTTATTATATCTCCCATATATTAAACAAATGCCTCGGTGAGGAGTTATCTGAAAAATTCATGTTTATTTTGAAACGGCAGGACGTTGAAATATCAAGCATTGTACATCCGTCTCGCGACCAACAGGTACCTGTCCTTAATTATCAAGGACAAACTTTTCGGTTGATTAGTTTATTTAAAGCGAGTCAAGAAGAAGAAGCTAGGGCTTTGTGGCGAGAATTGACAGATAACCGGGGTAAAGCCTGCGTGTTGTTGGAAGAAGAAGACCGCTTCAGTGTTTGGGGAAAAATTCGTTTAGATAAGCTTGATAGCGAAGCAAGCGAACAAGGTAATAATAAAATTTTAACAGTTGCGAGTATTTTGCTGTTGCAAGCCGTATATATCGATATTGAAGAGTTTTTAGGTGCAAAACAAGGGAATTTATTTAAAAAAGAAATTTCACATATTTTGAATCGATGGCAATTCCCCGCAGCATCTTCACCCCAGGCAATTGATTACTTACTGAGTATAAACCCTCTAGAACCGATTAAAATTCCTTTTTGGGAGGAAGATTACGTAGTAGTATTTCTTGAAGAGTTGCATAGACTGGGTAAAGCGTATTTTGGTAATTCCGATTTTGCTCATCAAACATTGGATACTTTACAAGATATGCCAATACCGGAACGAAGGCTATTTATGACTTGGCTAAATAATTCAACTCTGAGTAAACTATGGCATTAACATACAGTGATTTTTATGCAGTTAAGATTGTGTAGGTTTGTCAAGTTCAATAGGCTCTAGTTCAAAGAGAATTTATCTTGCGTACACAATCTATAAGCAAAATCTCTGTGAAGTGCATAAACATGGTGAAGTAGAAATGAGTAGCATTTATGATAAGTCCTCCGCTTTCAAGTCATTGTTTACGACTCAAAACATTATCCTGGCTAATATTTGTTGGGGTGTTTTGGCATTGCTATACTTTTTACTTTTTAGTGCTAAGGTTCCGGATACAAATGGTTTAGTGAGTCGTGCCGAATGGTATGTAATTGGCACAAATCTTTTTGAAGCGCTAGCTTACTTGAGTGCGGGGATTTTATGCTTGAGAAATTGGCGCAGTCGTCAAATTGTCAGCGGTAGAAACGTTTGGCTGCTATTTGGTATAGGTATGCTTTCTTATTTCTTAGGAGGGATATTCTTTGGTTATACCGAAATAGTCTTAGATGAAGAACCATTTCCTTCAGTTGGCGATATATTTTTTGTGGTGACTTATTTGTTGGTTGGTATCGGCATGATTTTAGCGGTAGCTTCAAGACGAATTAATTTGGAGGTCTGGCAGTGGATAATTGTATTGGCGATCGCGGCTTTTGGTAGTGCTTTGGCATGGCTAATTAGTCAGCAAGATGCAGCCACCGTTGCTGTAGCAACAGAAGTTGGTTCTGGATGGAAGGAACAAGCCGGTACATTTTTAAATTGGTTTTACGTAGTCAGCGACGTATTACTATTAATTATTGCTACCAGTCTGCTATTAGCTTTTTGGGGTGGAAGAGCTTCTTTGCCTTGGCGAATGATTGCAGTCGCAACGTTTTCGCTTTACATTGCAGATATATGGTTTAAATGGGCGACTAGAGACCCCAATTATCAAAGTGGAGATGTATTAGAAGTGTGTTGGGTATTAAGTGGAGTTTTATTCAGTATGGGCGCTGCCCTGGAGTTTGAGGCTTCATCAAATCGTTCGCGGCGAGAACGCGGACGCAAACGAATTTAGGAAAACAACGTTTGGGGTCTACTACCATGAGAAAACTAACGGAATCCGACAAAAAAGAAATCCTTAAGCTGTATCGAGAAAGTGCCGAAACTACTTCTACTTTGGCAGAACGCTATGGAGTAAGCAATTCAACTATTAGCCGCTTACTCAAAAGTACTTTGCCAGAAGATGAGTACGAGTATTTAGTCTCTTTAAAGCGTGCTGCTAGAACCCCTGAAGGTAGAGCGCAAGTCAGCTACGATGATATTCCTTCTTTTAGCAATACTGAGGTTCAAAGCGAAGAGAAGGAGATTTCTCAGCCCAAAGTTGCACCAACAATTATCCAGTTGCAGCAAGAGGAGGAAGAAGATCAAGAAGTTGTCATCAAAAAACAGCCCATACTCAGGAAGGTTAATAAGACAACTGAAGCACCTAGAAGAGTAAAACGCCGTTCTTCGGCACCATTATCTCCGGAAGTTTCCCCGGTTGCGGAACAATTGGAGCTATTGCCAGAAAACCAAACAGAAGCGGACAAGCTTCCCAGTCGTCCCCAACTCAAGAACATCCCCAGTCCGCTATTAGATAACGAGCTTACAGAAGCCAAAGTGATCGCGGAAATGTTTGGTGAGGAACTTGATGATACCGATGATTTGGAAGACTTAGACGATTTACTCGAAGACGACGATGATTTTGATGATGAAGACGACGACGATGATGATTTTGAGGAACCCACACGTTTTGTTCCCAGAAGAAGGTTAAACGAGCCTTTGGTTCGAGTTTTACCACTAGCTGAGGCTAATTTGCCTAGAACCTGCTATCTAGTCATAGATAGAGCCGCAGAACTGATTACTCGTCCGCTCAGGGATTTTAGCGACTTAGGAGAAATCCCCAGTCCCGAAACCCAGGAAACAACTTTACCCATCTTCGATAACCATCGAGTCGCAAAACGTTTTTCTTCAAAGCGCGATCGCGTGATTAAGGTACCCGATAGCAAAGTACTGCACAAGGCTCGTTATCAATTGCAAGCCAAGGGTATTACTCGATTGTTAATTGATGGGCAGGTATACTCC
>JBHJOU010000536.1:0-2608 GCA_050329355.1 Rivularia sp. (in: cyanobacteria) | reverse complement strand
CGGGGTATCCATCAATTTCCAAATTAGTGCTTCTGATGATTTGACCTGTAGTAGTCATTTGTCCTCGCATAGAAGCTTGCAAGATTTCACGAATTTGTTCAGCAGATAAATAAGGTGTTTCTACTGGCAAATCTGTGTGGACAATCATGTATGCAGTTTGGGTTGTGTCACTCCATGACATTAATAGCCTTTGTTCATTCTCTTGTATAGAACCTGGCATCCGAATTTGAAAATCCTGATCTGGTCCCCAGTAGATGTCATTAAGTGCAATTAGGGTAGGTTGTTTTGTTGTTAGTTGGTTGCCATTTGCTGATACTAAAAATGTAGATTCAGCTTGGTTTGTTTCGGTTTCAAGTACGTTTTTAGCTTCTGCTTTGGGAAGGCTGACTGAAGTGACTAACACTAAACTTGTAAGTATCAAATTCCATGCTTTCATGACTATGTTTTTCCTATTAATAATGTTGAAGTATTATTTTTGAAGTGAGTTTTCTATTGTTTGAACCCCTTCATAAGTAGATACGAATTTATTTATGTGCAATTACGCAGTTCATAAAAGATTTATTTTAATCTTACCGAAGAATAATATGGTACTTTTTGAGAATGCGTGACGGCTCAACAAAAAAAACAGCATGATTTGATTATCGCCTGATTCAAATCTGCTGGTATTAGTAGTATTAATATAATTAGCAATTGGTAACGAAATTACTACAAATAAATAACTCGTACTCAATCCTCTTTAAAAAAAATTAGTCAGTCGTAATTTTTTATTTTTTGTACAACCAAAGTTCTAGACATTATGTCATGGAGAGATTGCTTTTTTGTCGTGAAAAACATTGTGACCGAGCTAATGTTCCAAATAAAAATTAGGATAAATTTGCAACAATTTCTCAAACTTGCTCTTTTAAACGAGAGTCGATCGCCATTTAAGTCTGTAACAAAAATTCCCATTGCTTGTTTGCCAATAGTTGCCTGTCTGGGGGAAATTTCCATCAGCGTATAGTAAAGCCAAGAAATTACAAATAACAACCCATATGCGAGATATTCAAGAATTTTATCAGGAATAGGAATCTCGTCCGTTTCGAGAAATAAACTATAAATTACAACGGAAATCGTTCCTATGACAATAGTAATTATAGATAGAATTATGATGTCAAATAAGTGGGCAAAATATCGCTTCAATAAACTCGCAGGTGTATAATTACTTTGCATTTTAGAAATCCTTTTTTTCCCAAAAGGTAGAGCAATCGCAAATACTTTATCTATTTATTTCGCGACGACATCTACTTATGAACCCTTTCACAAGAGAATACGAATTTCTTTCAATGTAATTACGCAGTTGGTAAAATTTTTTGGGGTTGGGTAGTCGTGTTAGCGCAATGCACCGTTTCAAGATTATTTAGTTGCGGCTCCCGGCGTAGCCCGTCGTAGACATCGCCCAATCTAACATTAAGCAAATCTACCCGTTTAGAAAATCCCATCTCTCCCACAAACCCAACAATCGCTCCTGTAATACCAATTCTCCAAAACAAGGCAACACAAGCGCGATCGCGTATTGATAAAGTTCGAGTTTCATAAGTATTATGATTGTAGACTATAAGAAAAACCGTAATGCAATGCTCACGTTATTTAATCCATTGAAATTTTTAGCAAGAGGGAAAAATGAGCGTCGTTATATCAGATGAGACTTTGCGTGCTAGTGGAATGACAGAATTGGAATTTAAACAGGAAGTTGCTCTATTGCTGTTTGGTTCGGGAAAACTTCCCCTTGGGTATGCTAGCAAATTGGCAGAAATGGATAAAATACAGTTCCAGCAATTGCTTCAAGAACGCAAAATTCCTCTGTATTCTTATGAAATAGAAGATTTTGAACTCGATTTGAAAAATTTGCGTGAGTTGGGTCGATTGTGATTGTTATTAGTGATACTTCCCCAATTACTAGTCTTGCTGCTGTTGGTCAATTAGATTTGCTCCGACAGTTATATACTAAAATCCTGATTCCAGAAGCTGTTTATCGGGAACTTACTGCTACATCTACACCTGTTCCTGGTTCTATAGAAGTACGGACATTTAATTGGATTGAGGTAAGGCAGGTAAAAAATCGTTCTCTAATTGCAGTTCTGTTAGAGCAACAATTGGACGAAGGTGAATGTGAAGCAATTGCTTTAGCGATTGAAATTGATGCAGAATTACTACTTATTGACGAACGCCGAGGAAGGGCAGAAGCTGATAAGTTGGGATTACGAATTACTGGGTTGTTAGGAGTTTTGGTTGAAGCAAAACAAAAAGGATTTATTGTCGCTGTCAAACCTGTGATGGATGATTTATCATATATATTACCTAAAACTTTTCTAAATAGGAGAAAGAACAACTATGTCTTTACAACTAACGATCAACTACCCCGAAACATTACCGGATGCTGTTGGCAAAACTAGAGAACAATTTGAACAAGAATCAAAATGGGCAATGGCTGTTAAACTCTATGAAATGAAGCGCCTTTCCTCGGGCATGGCTGCCACATTATTAGGAGTAGATCGAGTCACCTTTATCCTCAAACTAAGTGAGTATGGGGTTCCCTTAATTGATCTTAGTGAAGAGGAATTATTATCAG
>JBHJOU010000499.1:0-6259 GCA_050329355.1 Rivularia sp. (in: cyanobacteria) | reverse complement strand
CTAAGGTATCCATTGGATAATTCTCCTTTCTTGATCATCAAATACTAAGAGTTTAATTTTTAAGCTTTTGAGGATTAATTGCCCTAATTTTTCTGTAAAAATACTTTCGTAAGAACGTTGAGGAACAGCGAGGTAAAGTATTCGCTCCGATGCGATATCAGTGAGAATGCTTTGATAAACACCATATTGTCCAACAGCATCTTCTAAGTCTCGAACTGGGGAAGGTTTTAAAAAACTTTTAATTTCAACTGCTATTTTAAGATTATCCTTTTGAGCGGCTATTGTTGTTTTTTCTGCACCCAAATTAACATAAAGTTCTCTACCACCATAGGATAAAACTAAAGGGTCATCAGTAATTTCCCAGCCGTCATTAATTAGGGCTTCAACGACAGTATCATGGTAAAAATCCTTGGCTGGCATAGTAAAGCGGCAATTATTATTTCCGTTGATGATTTTTATTTTATCGGATTTTTGTTAAAAAGCCCCCAAATGCATACCCTTCAACCCTGCGACATCCTCCAAAATGCGATCGCACACTTTTTCCAACTCAGCCAAATTATCTCTTCGGTGCAAATTTCGCATTGGTACACCAGCAGCCAAACGTCCCAATACTGCAAATTCCCGTCTTTGCATATCTCGCTGTAACTTCTATTGGGGATATTTTAGTTAGTTGCTGCATTATAGGGAATATGTTTATTTCTTGTTTCAACAGCGATTTACACAAATGCGATAACCTATAGTAAAGCATTTTAAGATTATCACGGCATGGAAACTACAAGAGTATCTAAACTGGGAGAAGTGGAAATTCCTCAAGCGATGCGAGAAGCTTATGGCTGGGAAGCTGGTCAGGAATTGATATTGATTGATACTGGTGATGGAATTCTTCTGAAGCCAAAAAAGCCTTTTCCTAAAACTACTTTAAATGATGTTGCGGGTTGTTTGAAATATCAAGGTGAACCTAAAATTATAGAGGATATGGATGATGCTATTCGTCAAGGAATAGAGGAGCAATATCATGGTCGCAGTCGATACTCATATTCTGGTTCGGTTGTTGACTCAAGACGATGAATTGCAGTACCAAAAAAGTTTAAACATCTTTCAGGAGCAGGACATTTTTATCCCTGACACGGTAATACTCGAAACCGAATGGGTACTGAGGTTTGCTTACAAGTTTAAACCACCCGATATATGTTCGACTTTACGGAAACTTTTTGGCTTACCGAACGTTTACATTGTTAACACAAATATACTCGATCGAGTATTACAATGGCATGAAAACGGTTTAGATTTTGCCGATGCTTTTCATTTAGCCCAAAGCCAGAATCATACTTGTTTTTACACCTTTGATGAAAAGTTTATTAAAAAAGCCAATGAGCTAACATCTTGTGAAGTTAAAAAGCCCTAACTACTGCCTTTTCCATAAGTAAATCAACACCATCAAACCCAGTATCTTCCTGCAAACTCCGCAACCAATAAGCAACCACCAAAGTTTTCTCTAATCCCATTAATTTCCCAGTATCAATTTTCCCAGATTCTAAACATTTGAGTAAATCGGAGCTTTTCTTGCAGGGTAAAATCTGGGTTTTACACGTATACTTAGATGCTACCCTGCGGGAAATCCTGCGGATTACACTGGGTTCAGCATGACATAAAACGGTACTTTTCAAACAACCTCTTAGATTCTTGACTTCCGCAGCGTGTTGTCGGGAATCTCGCAACTGTTATAAAAAGGTTAAAATATAGAATATAACTATAAATACCAAGTTAAGCAAAAATATATGGTTAGTTTAAGTCTTTCAAACAACTATGAAGCTGAATCTTCTAAGCTGACTTACGGCGTGCTAATTGAGCAAGAACAAGATGGTCAATTCAGTGCAAGCATACTAGGGTTGTCAGACTATAAAAGTTTAGGTAAAACCGAAGATGAAGCGGTATCAAAGTTGCAGCAAATTTTGCAAGAACGTTTAAAAAATTCAAAAATACTTACTTTAGAAATAGAATCAACACCAGATGAAGATCCTTGGAAGAATATATTTGGTATGCACAAAGATAACCCACTTTTTGATGAGGTACTAGCTGAAATAGAAGCAGAACGTGCGGAGCTAGATGCAAAAATGGAAGAGTATTACAAACAAATTGATGATGAGCAAGGATGAGTCAAAGTGACTACTATATGGGTGCTGGATACAGATCATTTATCGCTTATACAACGGGGCTATCCAAATGTAAAACAGCGTTTCGATGAAATTGGTCTTGCGAAAGCGATTACAGTTGTAACATTGGAAGAGCAAATGAAGGGATGGCTTAATCTTATTAATAAGTATAACGATCAACCTTCTCAATCCGAAAAATTGATATTAGCTTACAAAGGTATGAGAGATAGTGTAGAGTATATAAACAAAATTACTCTGCTCGATTTTGACCAACTTGCTGACGATTGTTACAAAGAGTTAATTTGTCAGAAAGTTCGTATTGGTACTAGAGATTTACGTATTGCTGCAATTACGCTTTCTAGAAACGCCATTTTAGTTACCCGCAACAACAAAGATTTTAGCAAAGTTCCTAATTTAAGAATCGAAGATTGGACAATATCTTAATTACTTAGTTAAATTCAGCCACGATAAATTACTTGTGCGGACAAATAATCAATTAATCAGCACCTGTCAATCTACATATTTTCCCTTAATTCAAAAATAAAAAGGCGCCACTCACTTCGTTCAAATTTAAAATTCAAAATTAAAAATGCAAAATTGAAGAGGTATTTTCAATTTTCTCAAATCTACATATGGTTGTAGTATATCCAAAAACTTGTAACGACGAAAACAAGCTTGCAAATTACCATTTCATAACGCAAGCCACATCCTCCAAAATCGCATCACACAGTTGAGGCAGTGCATTTAAACTGTCTGAACGATTGATTTGTCGTATCGGCACCATCTTTACCAAACGACCTAGATCCGCAAACTCGCGCCTTTGTCGATCTTTGTCTAACTTCAAAGATTCTGGGTATTTGTGTGTTAGTAAATGCATTAACCCCATTTGTGGAGAAATTGGTTCAATACTAGGAGCATTTAAAGTAGGCTGACGCTCCCCTAACATATATATACCAGCTAGGGGAAGGGGTTTGGAGTGAAAACGCCATTCTTCGGCGCCATTTTGGTTGAGTTGTACAAAGTGTTTATCAGTTTGCCTAAACACGCGCGGTAACTCTACTTCTGAACCGTAAACCGCATTTACCGCAGATTTCCACAGCCGCAGACGGGGATAACCAGGTTGAACGAGGAAGGAATCGCCACAGTCAGCCAGAACAGCAATGTCATCGGCTAAAATCGGATAGCCACGTTTTGCAAATGCTGCTGCGGTAGTTGATTTACCCGCACCTTTTGCACCGATAATACTTATGGCGCAATTATCTACTTTAATCACGCTGCTGTGGAGACAAATTTTTCCTTGTAATCGCAAAGCTGTACCGATAATGCAACCGAGTAAAATTGCAGTGACTTCAGCCAGGGGTACATTTGCCCAATTTATCCAGATTTGCTTACCATTGGGAGCAATTTCTACGTCTAATTTTTCTTTACTACCACCCAGAGACAAACAATAATAGATACCATCGGCTTTTTGTTGTGTGTACCAACCAAAGTGATACTGTTGATCTCGATGCGATCGCGCGGATAATTCACCTTCGACTAAATTAACCTCTACATCTACTGTTGTACTGGTTGAGGTGGGAATTAATATTGGTAGCGGTAGGTTGGTGCGTAGGGTTAGACTGTAGACTTGATAGTATAATGCCTCGGTACATAGGTACATTTATATATTTCCTAATTTTAATTTGGGTGTATTAATTTTAGTCCTTTAGCTTTGTCATTTTTAGCACCAGGTGGTTTTTGCAATCTTAAATGAGCCAAAATAGATGTACTTAAAGCCAACTAAGTTCAATACAGATGGTCATAATCATTTATCCCGATTGCAAACGACCATTTGCACTACATGATATAACCACATAATTAACCTAAAATAAATTTTTAACCCCACACCCGACGCAAATTTAACACAAAACCCGGTAAAACTTCCTCACCAGACAAGGATTCGGGATTTTCTAATACTTCCACAGGTAAACCCTGACGATAAATTTCTACCTGTTTTTGCTGCGGATCTAGTAACCATCCCAATCTCGCACCATTTTCAATATATTCTCTCATTTTTTCTTGCAACGGCTCAATTCGATCCGAACTAGACCGTAATTCAATCACAAAATCGGGACAGATATTCGCAAAAGTACCTTTTTGTTCTCCACTCAACCCATCCCAACGTTCTTGACTTACCCAACAAGCCGTACTGAGATCGGGTCGCACCATTAGGTAAAATAAAGCCAGTGGAAGAATCAAAGGCTTTTCCCAAATCGTCGTTGTCTTCGTACCAGCGATATAGTTGTCCGCTAATACTGAAATTGCGTTCCCCAGTTTCCCAACCAGTTGGTGGATTCACAATTAACTCTCCTCGTGCTGTTCTTTCCAGCTTCAAATCTCGGTTTGCTGCACTTAGTAGTGTAAATTGTTCTTGGGTAACATACAATCCGATTGAGGATGGTAAGTTCAGAGGTAGAGTTTGGTGTTGGGAAGCGGGTGTTTGTATCATTTTGACCTCTTTGAGAAGGCGGGATTTAAAAAGTGTTCCGACCCAGTTGAATAATATATATTGATATTTTAGGATAGCTTAAACCGCGATATAAACGAGTAAAACATATATCAACGTAACCCCGCGACATCTTCTAAAATGCGATAGCGAAGCTACTTCCCTTCGAGAAGATCGCACACCTGAGATAACCCAGCTAAACTATCCTCAAGGGTGAAGTTGTCGCATTGGTACTGCATTTGCCAAATATCCTAATCTCGCAAATTCATGCGATCGCATATCGCGCTCTAACTTCAAAGATTCTGGGTATCTATGGGTAATTGGCAGGAGAAACATTTGTAAGTCTCTCCACCATTGGAGAAGGAAATAAAATAAATTCAAGCTGCGCGTTCGCTGGATTTAGCTCCCTCTCCCTACTAGAATTATTCTTGTGAAGGCTAAACGCTTATAGTGTTTCCCAACTTCATCCGTATTATACGGTGCCGACATCTCAAGGACGCGGCGCCTTGAACACTAATTTTGGCTATAATGGTTTAACGATTTTTTCTCTATATAGGAAATAACTGTCAAAAAATGAAAGTGTTGTCAAGGACTAGATAAATTTAAATGGCTCAATACAAACACGATAGATTCTTCAAAGTCTATATTCAATCTCTATATAAGACGAAAGGGGATACTTTACAAAACATCCAAGTTCGCAACGATGAAGACCTCGAAATTGATTTGATGTTTATGGGGCGAGAAGATATCGGATGGCAGCAAGAGAATTTAGGTTTATTCGACCAATTAATGCAAGAGCATCCAACAATTATCATCGAACATTATAGCTCCTATTTAGAAGAGACAGATATTAGTCAATCGGTCACTCGAAAGAATTTATATTGGACGCAAAAGCAAAAAGAACTGGTAGAAAATGCCAAAAATAAAGAGAAGTTGACAGGTCGAGACCGACTATCGAAACAGGCAAAACAACAAATAGAAAATCAAAATCCATTTACTTGGATACTGACGGTAAATTGCAGTGCAAAACTATTGAAATTATCTGGCGCTCAACCGGCGGCGGAATTAGGCATTGGTGTATATCGGCTTCCTCAAATTTGGCGGATGGGAATTGTAATTATCGAGCAATTGGTTGATAGTCCTGACACGGTTTGGTTGAAAATGTTGGGAGATTTTGAAAGCGCTAAGATTGCTTTTGAATCAATCAAGCAGTTATCGCCGACTCGTAGAGAGAAAAATGATATAATCAGTGCATGTATTAAATATTGTGTTTATCTAAGAGACATACCTGCTGATAACTTGACTACAGAGGAGAAAGATTTTATGAGAACGATGACAGAAATCGATGCTTGGTATGAAGCACAAATGAACAAGGCTGAGTCAAAAGGCAAACTAGAAGGCAAACTAGAAGGCATGATTGAGTTAGCAAGTACTATAATTCGAGTCAAGTTTGGGGCTGACGTTCTCACGCCACAGATAGTTAGTCAGCTGCAAAAGTTAAACGCCAAGCAACTTGATGATTTTACGGCAGCAATGCTTAATTGGCAACAGCCTCTTGAAATGGAGGAATGGCTCACTCGTGACGAAACAGTTTAAACGAAAAGCTTTGTTGTCGAAAGTC
>JBHJOU010000860.1:0-4678 GCA_050329355.1 Rivularia sp. (in: cyanobacteria) | reverse complement strand
TTCTATACTGCTCGCCAATTTATGCGAAAAATGGGAGTTGAACCAATTCGCGTTCAAATGCCTAATCGCTCCATAACAGACATGATTCACATGGAAGTTGTTACGGCTTTTTGGAAATCACTTAATGAATCGGGTGAAGGTAATCCACTAACAATAATCGGTCAAAAATATTTGGATGAGTATTTAAGTTGAAGGCAGGGGGCAGGGAGCAGGGAGCAGGGGGAGAAGAAATTTTAGATCGGGACTGCCTTCTACCTTTATAAGTCAAAACTTTTCTAACCTTAATCAAATTTAAACTGTATGACACAAACACAACAAACAGTTATTTCAGGTGTCACTCTTGCGAGTGTGGAGCCAAAAGGTTTTTATCAAACTCCAAATTCAATGGCTATCAAAGCTATTAATAGTAAATTGACTGCTGCTGACTGGGCATTATGGTCTTATTTGCAGATGATAGACCCTTTCGGTGACAAGATGATTGAATTACCCAAAATCCCGGAAGTAGCCGAAGTCATAGGAGTCAGTTCCAGACAAATCAAACGCTCTCTGGCTCGTTTGGAAGAGCTAGAACTCTATGTTTGGGAACCAATCCTGGTGCGCGGACAAAATTTAGCAGGTAAAAAAGCGAAGGAGATCTGTCAACAGAAAAGAACAATCAAATCCTCCGAGAAAAAGAAAATGACAGATTTGTCCAACCCCGGACAATTTTGTCCAACTTTGGACAGAATTGTCCAACTCCGGACAAATTTGTCCAACTTTGGACAGAATTGTCCAAATCGAGAGCCAGAACCCTTGCCTAGTAAGGGCTTATTTTCCCCTCAGACTTATTCAGACTTAATACAGACTCTCTCAGAAGACGAGAGAGAGAATTTTTTGCAATTTGGTTTAAAGAAAACAGCTTCTTTACCAAAGCCACCAGAATTACCCATCAAGTGGATCGAAGCTCATTTTGAAGAATTACATGGACAGTGGCTTGAAACGCTTACGCAAAAGCTTAAATACAATTTCGAGGCTTTCAGTGAGCCACAGCACCAAATGTGGTACGGGCAGCTAAAGGTTGTTGTGGAAGCTGGAAATGGCACGAGCTTACGACAATTTTTAAACGATGATTTTTACGAATGTTGGTTCAATTGGGCGAAATCTGCTCGTGCGGACGTGCGCGAACTTTTAGCAAAAAATCCAATTCTTGAGGAGAACTATGGCTGAAAATCTTAGTTTTGCGAGTATTCACAAGCTGCCTCCTCAAAATATTGAAGCGGAGCAAGCAATTCTAGGCGGTATCTTGCTCGACCCCGAAGCGATTACTAGAGTTCGGGACATACTCGTGACAAAGGCTTTTTATTTAAACGCCCATCGTGATATTTATACTGCTGCTTTGGAACTTGATATGAGCGGTAAGCCTACGGATTTACTTGCAGTTATTAACTGGCTCTCTGACCGCAATCATCTCTTAAAAGTTGGTGGTAGAAACAAATTAGCGTCCCTGGTAGACCGGACAGTATCGGCAGTTAACATCGATGCTTTAGCGCAATTGGTGATGGATAAATACCACCGACGGCAATTAATCAAAGCTAGCGGCGAAATTTACGCCTTAGCACACGACCAAACCCAAGAAATAGGTAAACAGTTATCCACCGCATTTTCAAAGCTTCTAGAGGTAAATAACAGCGTTTTTACATTCTTGTCCGAACCAACCCCCTTATCATCCATTTTGATAGATGCCTTTGAACGCATTGAAGGAAAATGTACGGGCGTATCACCAAGGGGTGTTAACACTGGATTCTACGGCTTAGATGCAGTGATAGGAGGATTTAAGCCAGGAAAACTCATCACTATTGCTGGTCGTCCGGCGATGGGTAAGTCATCGTTCTTAGGTAATTTGGCTTTTAATATTTCCCAACTAGAACATCTGCCAACTGTCATTTTTAGTCTTGAAATGGGCAAGGAAGAATGGGGAGATAGATTTTTATCGACTGATATGCCGATTGAATCAAGCTATTTACAAAACGGTCAAATCAGCAAATTCCAATGGGAACCTTTAGCGCAATCGATTAGTTTTTTAAGTGAATTACCGATCTACATCGATGATTCACCCATTGTAACTCTCAATTCAATTAGTACAAAAGTTAAACGCTTGGTTGCAGAAAATAATCGGATTGGGATGGTTGGAATTGATTATTTGCAGTTAATGGAAGGGATGGATGGTGATAGTTTTAATCTGGCTTTTCAAATTGGAAAAATCACCAGAGGGTTAAAACAATTGGCACGGGAATGTAACACAACTGTTGTCATATTGTCGCAGTTAAATCGTGGCGTGGAAGGTAGAAATAATAAGCGTCCTCTGATGTCAGATTTAAGAGAATCGGGGCGAATTGAGGAAGATTCCGATTTAGTATTGCTTTTATATCGTGATGAATATTACCACCCGGATACGATCGATCGAGGTATTGCAGAGATAATTATTGCTAAAAATAGGGGTGGTGCGACGGGAACCATAAAACTGCTGTTTGATGCACAGTTTACTTGTTTTAAAAATTTGGTGCGGCAATAACTGCTCATAGAAGATTTACTTGATATGGGAGTGTAAAAAATCATGATGCTTTTTAATCCTGAGCAATATCAGCAACCATTACAACAGAGTTATAAAGGCGATTGGGATGCTACTAAGTATGACCCCGCTTGGGACGAACTCGACGATATTCCCGAAATTCCAGGTTCGGAAGTTTCTACGGTGACTATTGACCCTGAGTTTAAAAATTTAATTCCCCCTCTATCTGAAGAAGAAAAATCACAGTTGGAAGCAAATTTAAAGGAATTTGGTTGTCTTGACCCGTTAATCGTGTGGCAACATCATAATATTTTACTCGATGGTCACAACCGTTATGAGATATGCACCCGCGAGCATATACCTTACAAAATTGTGGAAATTGAAATCGCTTCGAGAGAAGCTGCTATTTGTTGGATTGCGAATAATCAACTGGGACGACGTAATATTACACCTGAAGTAGCCAGTTATTTACGAGGTAAACGATATCTCAACTTGAAAGGCGATCGCAATCACAATCTGAAGCAGAATTCACCGAACGGAAATAATTTCCTATCGGTAGATGTGGCTCAAAGTTTAGCGCAACAGTACAAAGTTACTGATAGAACTATTCGTAACGATGCTCAGTTTACGAATGCATTAGATACTTTAGCTCATCATATTGGTGAAGAACTTAAGCACTCTATCTTAGCTCGTAATAGTGGGCTGACAAAAAAGGATATTTTATCGCTTGCGAAAGTTGCTGAAGAAGAAGGAGAAGAATCGGTACAAAAATTACTCAGCAATAAGCAAAATAAATCTGATATAGTCCAGCAAATAAAGGATAAGCAGCGCGTACCGAATCCACATCATGTTGGTGAGGTATGTCGAATTATGCCAAAGCATGAGCCAGATTTAAGACAATTTTCTGGATGTTGGTGCATTGTTTGTCAGATAAACCCTCATAGTTGCGGTATTAAAACCTGGAAAGTCGATTTAGAAACTGTCAAACCAGAGCATTTGGAAAGAGCTTATGCAGCGTGTGAAGATGCAGCTTCTCAAAATTGCGTTCGGTTGAGAAAGATAGCTAGCAAAGTTGATTCAGATTATGAACCTACCCATAAAGCGGTATTAGAAGTTTTAGGAAAGGTTGATGACCCGTCAAGTTTAACACCCAAGCAGGAGCGAATATTGGCTTTTCTCGAAAGTGAGTATTCAATCAGTTGAAAGGTGGTAAAACTAAGCCGTTAAAGAGTATTGGACTCGGTTGTCATATTTTCTTAGCAACCGATGAAATACTCCACAAATATGGCAATTTGGGGAGTTCAATTTAATCAAATTCTATTTGGGTATTTTTGGAACGTATATTCCCGTTGACTTTCGTATGATTTGCTTCATTTTGCTGTTTATTATCTTTAGTCTCGTGTCGAGTTAACATCAAAGCATCGTATTCTAGGTCGAATTTAACACCTCGCATTGCTAACCCTTTGAGAGTACAAGCATAAGCATTTCTGCCTAATTTACCTCCAGCAAATGCAACACCGTCTGTAGAATATGAAATACCTTGAATAATACCCTCGTCGTTAAATTTCAATGATGTTTCTACATCTGCTAGTTTCAATTTTTCAACAAATTGAGCAAACTCTATCCCTGGTTGAATAGCAGTTTCTATTGCATCTTGAATTTTCTCAACTGCACTCTTATCCGCTGGTTTATCCCGCAGTCCCAACTCAAATTCTTGGTTTTCTCGAAATATTCGTCGCTTTTGTCCGGTAGTTGGTGCTGTACGCTCAACGAACCATGAATTCGGTACGGAGGTTAAGTTAAATTGAGATTCTAAATTTCTCAAAACCTTTTCTAAGCGTCGTTTATCGTACCAATCAGATACACACTCACCATCGAGATTGATCCGGCTTGCGGCAATATGCAGGTGAAAATGATTGCAGTCATGATGAGATGCTGCAAAATAAAGGTTTTTCTCAAACCCCATCCCTATAAGCGTTTCTTCGACAATTTCTTCCAATTCTTGATTTTCTGGTTTTTCGTGAAATGGGAAACTGATACTGATATGACTAACTGGCGATCGCACTCTCGGATTTAACTGCTGTGTCGCACAGAGTTGCTTGTAAAAGTCCTGGGGTGTTTCTCCTGCAA
>JBHJOU010000447.1:0-9335 GCA_050329355.1 Rivularia sp. (in: cyanobacteria) | reverse complement strand
AAAAGCTTTATATAATGTTTCCCGTAAATCTCGCCGCTTGCTATGCTGCATGAAAGGATAATAACTGGGAAAGTCCAAAGTGACACGCCAAGGACCATTTTCAGGAGTTGCGTTTTCTTCACCTGCATCCCGTGCTGTTTGTGCTGCTAAACTCAACCAACTTGCAGGTAAACCTTCAACTTCTTCTGGTGTTACTAAAGTCAAACTAAAAGCTTTAGTCGCATCTAAAACATGATTAGAAAACTTTGTCGAAATTTCTGCTAGTGACGTTTGAATTGCGTTAAAACGTGCTTGGGCTTCACCTTCTAAACCAATACCAGCAAGTTCCGCATCACGAATAGCTGATTCTATAATTCGTTCTTGTGCTGAATCCAAAGTATTCCAAGTATCACTTTCTCTTAGTGCTTTAAAAGCGTTGTAAATGGGTTTACTTTGGCTGAGTCGGTTAGAAAATTCTACTATTTGAGGCTGTGCGGTTTCGTAGGCTTGACGTAATTCTGGGCTATTTTTCACACCCATCAAATGACTAACTATTCCCCAACTCCAAGTTAAACGTTCGGTTATTTGTTCTAAAGGTTCTACCAAATCGCTCCAACTGGGTTTTACATTCGCTTCTAATTGAGTAAGTTCTTCATTTAATTCAGAAAGTAATTGATTTAATGCTGGTTCTACGTGTTCCGGTTTAATTTCTGTAAAAGCAGGCAAACCCGAACATTTGAGTAAGGGATTATTTGAAATTGCAAATGAAGCAGTCATAGATGTGTGAGATTTTATAGAAATGTAGTTAATCCAAATTTAACAAAATTAAATAAAATTAAATAAAATTAAATCAATACAGCATTTTATGGATAAATCCTAAACCCACCATAAGTAAAAGTTGAACTTCAATACCAGCGAAATTAGTTGTCGGTTTGAAGATTTGCGTCGGATTTGTTTATTGATTTAATCACCGAACGGAAACTTTTTCCGTTCGGTAAAACCGAAGGCATATCGCGTTCAAAATTCAGGTTTAATCCCGGTTAATTTGAGTTCCCAGGGTTTTGTGCAAGCCAACTAATTAAATCATCTAGCTTTGCAAAATCGAGCAAAGCCTCACCCAGCGATTCTAATTGGTTTGTTGATAAGGATTGAACCTGTTCCCGCACAGGTTGAGGTAACTCACCAAAGCGTTTTTGTAGTTGCCGTAGCACGAGATTTTGCGCTTGTTTTCGTCTCCCTTCTTGTTCCCCACGTTCGTAGCCAATACGTTCGCCTGTTGTGATGTAGCTCATGCGTCTCTCCTGCTCAAACTCTTTAAATTCTTGCCAAAATTCTGCTTCCAATGTCCTTGGTAACATCATAACCCAATCGATAAATCGATATAGATTGCGAATATCCCTTTCCTGCCACCCTTGTTCGTATAGCCTGCGAATCAAGCTAAATTTCCAGGTTTTGCGCTCTCCAAGCTTTTTCTTGGTCTGTTGGGTTTTTAAATGCGCCATAACCACCGTCGCAAAGGGATTATCGCTGGCTTCTAATTCTTCCCAACGGTTTTGATAATCAATTAATTTAACGGTGCCAAATTCAAAATTTAGCCTAGTGTCGGGATAATTATAGCTGTATTGGTGGGGTCGCCAATCGGTGCTGGAATCGCACAAAATTGCTACGCTGATGGCTGGTTTGGCAAATTTATCGAAAATCCGCAGGTTGTAGAGAAACATCCTTTTTTTAAACTCGTCCTCCGATTCGGCTTGGATTTCGACATGGATTAACAACCAAATTTCTTCCCCGTTGAGTTGCCACACTCGTACTAATTTATCTGTGTAGCGTCTTCCTTGTGCTGCATCGCGATCGATTTGTTGGAATTCCTTGTCGAGAAATTCGTGGGGACGTTGCCAGTTAATTAGGGCTGCGGTTTGGGGGAAGAAAAACTGCATCGCTTGGGGGAAGTAGGCTTCGAGGATTTCTTTCCAGGGGGAGTCGTTATCGGCTCTTGGTAATTCGTCGATCATCAGGTGGTTGGTAGATGGTACTCCTGTTCTGATATTACCGCGATCGCACCTCTGTGGTTTCTCGTGACTATGCTCTGCGTGGGAAGCGAGGAAAAAGCTAGATTAAATCTTCTTCTGTCAAGTCGGCAATTTTTATTAATGCTTTTAAGGTTCCTATTTTGAGGTCTTTATTTTTATGTACGGGTATTGAAAGTATTTTTTCAAATTCGGAATTTTGGTAGATGTGGTGACTACCCGTAACCCTTTGTAAAATCCAACCTCGCTGCTCGACAATTTTGCATAATTGTTTTCCGGAGATTGATTTCATATTGCAATCTCAACAACTTGAGCATTTGATTCGATCGAGTGGGCATTGTTAGCCACTTCAAGCCAACCTTCAATTGCGTCTTTTAAATTTATTAACAATTCTTCCATTGTGTCGCCTTCAGTTATACAGCCAGGAAGTGCAGGGACTTCTGCCCAATAACCACCTTCTTCAGCCGGGTGAATAATTGCTTTGATTTTCATGGATTGCGATCGCTCAATAAATCTCAACTTGTACTTAGCAGTTATGAACATTTTAGGTCAAGCAGTCAAAGGCGATCGCCAAATTCCACTGCATCTTACCAGGAAAATTCTTCTACTGGTCGGTTGTCTCCTGCCTCGTTTGATGGTTCCGGCTTTAAATCGCGGTTAACTCTGGGTAATGCTGCTACTGCTTTCCACTGTGCTTGGGTTACGGGATACTTACCCATGAAGAAAGGTGGAACTGTTACTTCATGTTGAGGTTTTTCTCTTTTGTACGCACCCTCATTAAATTTCTTCACCAGCCTTTCTATTTCTTCGTCTTCCGTACCCATGATGAAGGTTCCACCGGGGATAGCTACCATTTCTATTCCCAATACTGTTGATTCTCGTGGTTCTGGTGGTAAATTACTTAACTCCTGTTCCATCTGAGAAATTTGTTCTATTCGCTCATAATTGCTTGTAGGGCTTGTTTCTACTCCAGGAAGAACCTCTAAAAAATAAAACCCTTGCTTTTGTTCGGTATTAATTAATTTTCCCCGATGATTAACTGTTACCGTTTCCAACTCAAAAGGTTGTAATTCCTCTGCTGGTTCGTCCTCTGGGCTAATGTAAGAGGTAATAACTGCTACTTCATAATCAAAAGATTTGAGGGTTTTCTGTCACCAATAAAGGACGACGCAGGTAAATAGCAACATTAACAGCATCAATTACATCCGTTGTATCTAGAGATGGAGAAAGCATAATATTAAATTTGGCGTTGCTGAATCCGGGTATGAATTTAAGCTAGATTATAGTATTAAGAAAAGTTGCCCGAAAAGCCATGCAATCCCCTATACACATTTTTACCATTGAAGAATACCTTGAACTTGAACAAAGCAGCGAAATTCGTCACGAATATATTTGCGGACAAGTATTCCCAATGTCTGGAGGTAGTAAAGAGCATAATCTAATCGCTGGGAATATTTATTCACGCTTGCGTTCTTATTTACGTGGTGGTTCTTGTAGCGTTTTCATGGCTGATATGAAAGTAAATATACAGTTAGCCAGCCAAAATATTCAAAGTACTAGAAACATATATTACTATCCCGATATTATTGTAACCTGTGACCCAGATGACCAAGACCGTTTTTCTGTGGATTATCCTTGCTTAATTATAGAAGTGCTTTCACCTAGCACGGAAACAACTGATAGACGGGAAAAACTTGTAAATTACCGAACTTTAGAAAGTTTACAAGAATATGTATTAGTCTCCCAAGACGAAATTAAAATAGAGATTTATCGAAAAGATTCTCAAGGAAATTGGTCATTGACAATTTTAGGTAAAGATAATCAATTGCATTTAGATTCTATCGGCTTAAGTTTGACAATGACCGAAATTTACGAAGATGTAATCAAAATATAATTATCATCTCTACCCACGATATAGACTATGTGAATTTTGATTGAGAAATTGTTTTTTTCTATCTTTGATTTTGATAAGGATAGTAATATTGCGGATAAGTTGTTGTAGGAATTGTGTGATTTACACCGCTGGGAACGGGATTCATTTGTGGGGGCGGATAAGGGATTGTGCTGTTGATGGGATTGTTTAAATAAGGTGAATTACTACTGGGAGGAAGAATATTAGTCCCAGGAGTTCCAGTCATGCTAGGGGGTTGGTTAAAGTGTTGGTAGGCTAAACGAGATACCGAAGTAATTAAAGTTTCAGCGCGGGAATCATTTCTAGGACGCTTTACCATGACTGCTGCAATATAGCGTTTTCCTGTGGGTAAATTAATTAAACCTACATCTCCCAACATTGCGCCAATATAACCTGTTTTATTGCCAATTTCTGCTCCTGCACCCAAACCTGTGGGTAATAGGTGCCGTCTTTGATTTTGACGCATAATATCAAGTATACGGTCGCGGGATGCCGTAGTGGGAACTAAATTCCCTTTGCTCACCATTGCGAGTACTTGTCCCAATTCTTTGGGGCTGGTGGTGTTAGTTCCTTCGATATCGGGTAGTTGATTGCGGAGTACTGTAGCTGTTAATCCCCAACTGCGAAATCTTTGATTTAAAGCTTCTATTCCGCCCATGCGGTCGATTAATATATTTGTAGCGGTATTATCGCTAATTACCATCATTTGGGTTGCAACTTCCAATGCGCTAAATTTGCTTCCTACTGGCTGACTTTGCATATTACCGGAACCTCCAGCAACCATTCGTTGCTCCATAACCAACATTTCGTTAAGCTGGATTTTCCCTGCATCTACATCTTGGAAAAAGGCAACAAGTATGGGTAATTTAATTGTACTAGCGGCTGCAAATGCGCTATTGGCGTTTAAATCTACATAATTGCCATTATCTAAATCTGCAATAAAAACTCCAGGTGTCAAATCTGGATTACTACCTGTAAGAATTTGGATAGAGCTTTTGAGAGGAATTATTTCTTGGGTTAAATAGAAACCTTGATTATTAGCTACTTGGGGTTGATTTTGTTCTACATTCGATAAATTAGCTGTAGTAACTTGAGTCGCTGGGTCTAATACTGATAATAATGTACCAACAATTGCCCCAATCCCAACTCCTACAATCAATAAGCGTAATATGTAAAGCATGGTTCTCGCCATTGGTTTGAGGCGAGTTTTGTGGGATAACTTAACTCTTTTAGTCACCCGCGTTTTAAATTTCAAGGGTGGAATCT
The DNA here is from genome assembly GCA_050329355.1 of Rivularia sp. (in: cyanobacteria). Taxonomy (GTDB): domain Bacteria; phylum Cyanobacteriota; class Cyanobacteriia; order Cyanobacteriales; family Nostocaceae; genus Rivularia. Next base: position 4,151 of record JBHJOU010000447.1, on the reverse strand, counting down.
TGCCATTTACAGCAGCCGATTTCATTCCACTAGATGCTGCTTGAGCTGCATTTCTTTTTCTCAACCAGGTTTCTGCTGGTGCTTCGATTCTTTCTCGCTTGCGGGGTGTTTTCGCGGTGCTTGAGGAAGAATTAATAACTGTACGCGAAACTGTCTCACCTTTATAAAGGGATCGCGATGTTCCAGTTGCTTTGACTTTACCATTTGCTGGCTTTTCAACTTTACGTACTTTTTGACGACGTTTTGTAGGTTGTCGTCTTCCAGAAGCTGTAATTTTATAACTTGACTCTGACACCGCTACTCCTTCTAACCCACTTATTCTGTAAACACCCTACTAACTCCCAAACCTGTTTTTAAATCACGCTTTGTAACATTTTTGTGTATAGTTTAAGCTATTATTCCGACTTTTGGAGAGTAATAGCGCACATAATTAACATTGATTCACCAGTTTTTATGACTTCCCGGGTTGTGTAAGCGCCCACTGCATTTGTCGTAAAATACCTCTGAGCATGGCGACTTCCTGCGTTTGTAGTTGAGCGCGGTTGTACAGTTGCCGAAATTTTTCCATGCGACTGCTGGCAGTATGGGGATAAAGATACTCAATAGACAGCAATAGTGATTCTAACTGTTTATAGTATGCTTCGACAACCTCTAATGATGCGAGTTCGTTATCATCCGTATTAGTTTCAAGGCTATGGTTTTTTGAAAATTGTGCTAGTTCGTAACAGCTAATTGCTACAGCAGCAGCTAAGTTCAACGATGCATATCCGGCATCAGTAGGAATACGCATAAATTTTTGAGCGTAGTTTAATTCTTCGTTACTTAATCCTCGGTCTTCTCTACCGAAAATTAATGCTGCTGGTTGTGCGGATGCTTCCAATAGCCAAGGTAATACTTCACGGGGACTTTGTAGCGGACTGTTGAAATCGCGGGTTCTTGCTGTGGTGGCGATCGCTCTTTTGCATCCTTGTAGTGCTTGGGGTAATGTAGCGACAGATACTGCTGATTCTAAAACGTCTTTGGCATGAACTGCCATTCTTGTTGCTTCTTCCCCTAAATAATCACATTGTGGGTTAACTAAAACCAGTTGATGGAGTGCAAAATTTTTCATTGCCCGCGCAATTGAACCTACATTTAATGCTCCACCTGGTTCGACTAAAATAATTTTCACCTCTGATACATTCATTTTGTATTTCTTTGAATAGGGTTGGGGGGAATGGGGAATAGGGTTGGGGGGAATTAAATCCGTGATCATAAAAAAACCGGATATTTAAAACCCGGTTAATATTCTGAGAATTGTCAATCTAAAATCTAAAATCTAAAATCCAAAATCGTTAGACCATCTGTGATGTTTCCACTGTAGGTTGTGGTTGTGGTTGGAACATAAACAACGAGTAAACTACATCACGACGGATATTTGTCATCATATCTAGAAATAGTTCGTAACCTTCACTCTTATACTCAATTAACGGGTCTTTTTGACCGTAACCACGCAATCCTACTGATTCCCTCAAGGCTTCCATTTGTTGTAAATGCTCGCGCCATAAGGTATCAATCCGCTGTAAAATAAAGAATCTCTCGGCTTGACGCATTAATCCTGGTTGAATTTGGTCAACTTCGGCTTCTTTCATGTCGTAAGCAATACGAACCTGCTCGTGTAAAAAGGCTTTGATTTCGTTCATGGACATATCTTCTAAATGGGAAGGTTGCACGTCCGATAGTAAATAAACGAATTCTTTGACCTTTTCAACTAATTTTCCTAATTCCCATTCTTCCGATGGTAAATCTGGATTAATGTAATAATCAACGATGTCATCCATCGTTTTCTCAGCATATTTAATTACCTGTTCTTTAAGGTCTTGCCCTTCCAATACTCGACGACGTTCGGCATAAATTGCTCGACGCTGATTATTCATTACTTCATCGTACTCGAATACCTGCTTACGAATGTCGTAATAATAGGTTTCGACTTTTTTCTGCGCTCCTTCCAAACTGCGAGTTAACATACCCGATTCTATCGGCATATCTTCCTCTACACGGAACATATTCATTAAACCAGCAACGCGATCGCCACCGAATATCCGCATCAAGTTGTCTTCTAAACTGAGGAAAAATCTGGTGGAACCGGGATCTCCTTGTCTTCCTGCACGCCCTCGTAATTGGTTATCAATCCGTCGTGATTCGTGACGTTCGGTACCAATCACGTGTAATCCACCTAAAGAGATAATTTTCTCATGTTCAAGGTCTGTAAATGCTTCGTATTCTTCTTTAACGCGGTTGTATGCTTGCCGCATTTTTTGAATTACGGGATTTTCTGTTGGTGCTTTCTCAGCGGCTACTGCAATTTTATCTTCAGCTTCGAGTTCGGTTAAATTACGTTCTCCATATTCTTTAACGGCAACTTCCACCGCTTCTTTGAGAATATTTTCGGCTTCTTGACTTATAGTAGTAGGAAATACTTTCGGGGAAGCTTTCCAGGTTTTGACTTTTTTACCGGGAACAAAACCTTGTCCACCACCACTTGAGTTTGGTAATGTTGCTCTGTGAGGGGAAAATACATCCTCGTCTTCTGGCTTGACAATTCGGGGCATTAAGTATTCCCGAACTTTCAAACGCGCCATATATTCGGCGTTTCCACCCAAAATAATATCAGTACCTCTACCAGCCATGTTAGTGGCGATAGTTACCATTCCTCCCCGTCCTGCTTGAGCGACAATTTCGGCTTCTCGCTCGACATTTTCGGGTCTTGCATTGAGCAATTCGTGAGGAATACCAATCTCTTTCAACAATTTGCTGAGATATTCTGATTTTTCTACACTCGTAGTTCCCACCAAAACAGGTCTGCCAGTTTCGTGCATTTCGGCACATTCTTTAGAAATGGCTTTCCATTTACCGACTTCCGTTTTAAACACCATATCAGCTAAATCTTGACGCTGCCTGATGCGGTTGGTAGGAATTACAGCTACTTCTAGTTTGTAAATCTTTTCAAATTCGACTTCTTCTGTTTTTGCGGTTCCCGTCATTCCTCCCAACTTCGGATACAACAAAAATAAGTTTTGATAGGTAATCGAAGCGAGGGTTTGGGTTTCGGGTTGAATGTCTACGCCTTCTTTGGCTTCAATGGCTTGGTGTAATCCATCACTCCAACGCCTTCCGGGTAATACCCTACCTGTGGATTCATCAACAATTACGACTTCCCCATTACGAAGAATGTAGTTTACATCTCGCAAAAATAGTTCTTTGGTTTTAATCGCATTAAAGATAAAATGAGCCCAGGGGTCTTCGGGGTCGAATAAGTCGTTTACTTCTAAAAGCTGCTCTGCTTTCTGAAAACCTTCATCAGTCAAAAGTACATTACGAGCTTTTTCATCGACTTCGTAATCTTCTTCTATCTTCAATGCTAAGGCAATTTGAGAAGCTTTGACATATTTCTCGGTAGGTCTTTCTACTTGCCCCGAAATAATCAACGGAGTTCTGGCTTCATCAATTAAAATCGAATCTACTTCGTCAATTACACAATAATTAAAAGGACGCTGTACAACATCCGCCATTGACGTTGCCATATTATCCCGCAGGTAGTCAAAACCGACTTCGCTGTTGGTAACGTAAGTAATGTCGCATTCGTAATTCTTTTTCCGTTCTACGGGAGTCATGCTGGACTGAATTAATCCTACAGTTAATCCCAAGAAACGATGTACTTGTCCCATCCACTCAGCATCACGACGGGCTAAATAATCGTTAACGGTAATTACGTGTACACCTTTTCCTGTTAAAGCATTTAAATAACTCGGTAATGTAGCAACCAAGGTTTTACCTTCCCCGGTTTTCATTTCGGCAATTTGTCCCTGATGTAGAATCATCCCACCCAATAGCTGCACATCAAAGTGACGCATTCCTAAAACTCGTCTTGCAGCTTCCCTAGTTACGGCAAAAGCTTCGGGGAGGATATCATTGAGGGATTCGCCTTTCTTCAGACGCTGTTTGAACTCTACTGTTTTACCCTTGAGTTCCTCATCAGAAAGAACTTTAATTTCTTCCTCTAAAAGATTAACTTCAGTAATGGATGGCTGGTATTTTTTTAGTTTACGAGCGTTGGGGTCGCCCAACAAGGTTTTTAGCATGGCTTCTTTAATTTAACGGTTCGTAAGGAA
>JBHJOU010000471.1:0-4847 GCA_050329355.1 Rivularia sp. (in: cyanobacteria) | reverse complement strand
GATCTACCGATAGCATTACCGCTAATGCTTTCTGGTTTCGCTTGGCCCGCAGCAGCAATCAAAGAGTTGCTTTCGGGTGAATTGACTGCAAAGGATGAAGAAATTCCAATTTCTCCACGTTAGTAGTGGTTGTTAATTGAGAAGATTGTCAAGAACTCTGCCAGCTATCAAAAAGACAAGCTAGTTGTCATCAATAATAATATTATTGTCCGGCTGTCTTTGAAACGACTCTTCTTAATTACCCAAGCGCGTAAATCTACTCGTCCAATTATCTACCTAATTCTCATTATTTGGGAGTAATGATTAATGCAAAGTGATTTCTTGAAGTATCTTTCTCTCGCACCAGTCCTACTGTTTGGCTGGTTAATCTTTACAGCAGTTTTGTTGATTGTATTCAACTACATTTTCCCCGACTTATTGTTCCATCCACTACCTTAAATTGGGTATACAAAACGTTGTTTTTCGAGTTATGAGTTCACTTGTAGCTTAAAACGCCGATTAAATTCCTATTGATTATGTGGGAATAACTTGTTGTGAAACTCGCTTTTGCTAACCGGGCAGAAGCGAGTTTTATCTTTGGTTTTATATTTGATTTTATATTTATTAATTTTTCTAAAAATTACTGTTAAAAATCTCGTCAAGATACATGATTAATATGTAGAAAAGTACCAATTTGTTCGAGAGGGAAAAATAAAATATGACAAATATGGCGCAAGCAGCAGATGCATCGAAAAATAATTCTAGTGACCCCAGAAATCAGGAAGTTGTTTTTGCAGCCGCAGGCAATCCCCAATTAGGCAATCTAGAAACGCCAATTAACTCTTCTGGGCTAATCAAGTGGTTTATCGGAAACTTACCAGCTTATCGTCCTGATTTAACTCCTTTCAGACGCGGTTTAGAAGTTGGTATGGCACATGGTTATTTCTTATTTGGTCCATTTGCTAAATTAGGACCCCTGCGTAATGCACCACCCGCTAACTTGGCTGGATTACTTTCCACCATCGGTTTGGTTGTAATTCTCACCGCTTGTTTATCTTTGTACGCTAATAGCAATCCACCAAAACCAGTTGCTACAGTAACTGTGCCAAATCCACCTAGTGCTTTTAATACTACGGAAGGTTGGAACAATTTTGGCAGCGCTTTTTTAATTGGCGGTATTGGTGGTGCGATAACGGCATACTTTTTAACCAGTAACCTGCCATTTCTCCAAGGTTTAGTTGGTTAATTGCAGTTTTATGTTTTGTTAAAACATTAAGTAAAGCGCGATCGCCAGCAGCCTTAACGTGGCGATCGCCAAGGCAAAAGGACACAATACAAAGACTTCCATGTCTTGCTTAGTGTCCTTTGTTTTTTAGCATCTAATGAAGATCAGTTAACGTCATTCAAAATAGCTCACTTTCAGAAAACATCGCCATCTCAATTTCATGAACAGCAGTTTCTAAATCGTCATTCACTATTTGAATATCGAATTCACCAGCAGAGTCAATTTCTTCTTTAGCACGCTTTAAACGATGGGATATAGCCGCTTCAGAATCTTTTTTTCTACCGCGTATTCGTTTCTCTAATTCGTTAAAATTAGGTGGAAGTATAAAAATACTCAAAACTTCGGGAAATTTGGCACGAATTTGTCTTGCTCCTTCTAATTCAATTTCAAGTAGTACAGAGCTACCAGACTCTAACAGTTCAATTACTGGTTTACGAGGGGTACCGTATAAATTGGTGGCAAATTCCGCCCACTCCAGAAATTCATCTTCCTCAATCAACTGTTGAAATTTAGTACGGCTAATAAAATAATAATCCTTGCCGTCTACTTCTCCCGGACGAGGAGAACGGGTAGTGGCAGATATTGAGTAATTGAGTTCGGGATGACGCGAAAGAAGCAATCGCATTAAAGTGCCTTTACCGACACCACTAGGACCTGTTAAAACAATCAGCTTTCCTGAAGACAATAATTTAGTAGTAGCACCACTGTTGGTGGATAACACTTGCATCATTCGCTTTCCCTGTGAATCAATTTATATACATTATTCACTACTCAGCAGTCATTTGTTAGTTTAATAAATGACTATTGGCTAAGGTCGCTTGTAATTTTAACGACTTTTAAAATCGCTTAATTCACATGGTACAAAAAAATTATACGTTTTACCGGCTCGTGATATAAACCCGATATCGTATCTAAAAAAAATTGGCAGGCTTGGTCATTCCTAAATATCGGATACAACATGAGTTCACTTAATTTAAAGCCTGCCCCTGAATTTTACGGAAATTGTAACTCATGCTCCTTTAATTATCTACAACATGATGCTCGCGGGAAATAACGAAACGATTCGCTACTGTTTCCGGCTGGATAGCTGAAAGAATAACGTGACTCGAATCAGTTATAATTACAGCCCTAGTGCGACGACCGTAAGTTGCATCAATCAGCTGACCTCGATCTCGCGCATCGGTAATGATTCGCTTAATTGGGGCTGATTCTGGACTGACAATTGCAACTACTCGGTTGGCAGAAACAATATTGCCGAAACCGATGTTGATTAACTGAATGTCCATAAAAAAACTGCTATGTAATGTATGTGAACATCAGACAAGATTAATCATGTCTTTAAAAGCAACTCTTTTCCATGTTATCCCCAAAAAATCGCTCTAACAACGCATTTTGTTTGTAACTGCTCTTGTTTCTATTTATCTTCTAGTTTTTACAGTTATTTATTATCCTTACTTATTAAAAATACTCCTTAAGATATAGATAAAAAATTTCCCAAACAAGGTATTATATGATTCCATGAAAAATTCGAGTTTTCTAGAACACCCGGTTCTTCATCCCCAGTTTCACTACCCCTATTCGACTTCTATTTCTTAGAAAGCACTGCCAGAAAAGATGTAATTACTTCTGTTTTGGCAGTTTACCCAATAATTCAAACATTCTTTAATTTACAAGATTAGAAATAAATATTTACTTATGTTTACTTATTTTTAATCATCAATCTTTCTAATGTTTACCAAAAAAAATATTATGTTCTTCTATATATATTTTTTTTAGAAATAACAAATACAGGCTTAGTTTTTTGAATTATTTCTGAGTTGCTGCCATTTTTGGTGCAGATTGTTTAAGTTAGGGTTATTATCCCCATAACGCCAACTTACATAAGCTTGAGAAATTTCTTCTATGACTTCAGCTATTTGGGGAGAATGATGCTGCTGTAATATCTGAGCATATTCTAAAGGAGTTTGTGCTTGATGTTTACTCAAGCCTTTTTCGGCACTCCACTGGAGCATTTGTTGATAAAGTCTTTCCATGGGCTGCAATTTACCTAAAAATTGCCATTTGCGCCATTTGCGCCATTTATCCCAACCCAGCCAACTGAACAAAGAAATTGTCGTTAAGAAAGTTGATCCAGTTAATATCCCGAAAATACCTTGGGAGAATAACGATAAAAACCAGGATAAAACCTTTACAAGAATCCTGAATACTTTGCCAAATAGATTATTGAGCAATCCTGTGACTGGAGAAGGAAGCCAACCTGCAATCCAATTCCAAAATTGTTTTAAAACGGAAAAAGTTTGAGTTTCTTCGATGGATGGAGGAATTAAAGGATGATTGGGTATAGGATCGAAAGCAAACCAACCATATTTAGGGAAGTAGACTTCCGTCATTGCGTAAGCGTCCGTATTCCGGACTACGTACATCCCTGTAAATGGATTAAAATCTCCTGGAGCAAATCCTGCAACTAATCGCGCTGGAATCCCAATAGAACGCAACATTACTGTTAAAACTGTAGAAAATTGATCTGGTAGTCCTCCTTTGTTTTTAAATAGGAAAGCTTCTACCAAGTCATCATCATCATTTAATAATGGGATAGAAAACGGATTTTGGGGTATTGTGTAGTTTTGTTTTAAGTATTGAGCTAGGTAGAGAGCTGTTTCATAAGGTGATGAAAGACTCTTCTGTGTTTTACCTATTTGTTGACGATTGTAGTCAGCTAAAATTTCTTCAGTAAGTTGTTTAACTTTGTTAGCGATTTCAGGAGGAACCTGGAGGTAATAATTTGTAATACTATTTGGATATTGACTTGTAGCTTTTGCGAGCCTAGTGCGATCGCGATAGGGTACTTCAGATAGTACGGTATAAGTAAGACCTTCGGATAAACCAACCGGCGATCGCAAACCATCTTCTGTATCGACGGCGATGATTGGTGTGGGAAAATAGATTTCTTTGGGATATGTCATTGCCGGAATCAAGTTAGGTAATTCCGACACTATCGTGTAAGTTTGGACTATTTCTTTGGTTTTACCAATAATTAACGGACTTTCCAGAAAAGTTTGATAGGAGAAAGGAGAACGTTGCAACCGCTTCACTTTGTCGTTGCGAGAAATTTCCCATCCCTTACCTGTATAACGATCAAATGCCAAAACTCGCCAGAAACCTTCTGCTTGAGAACGCACCCGCATCACGACTTTGGGCTTCATCTCTCCGCGTAAATTCTGATTAATTTTGGTATTAAATCCGTAATAAAAGCTCTCATCAACTTGTTGGCGATCGCCGTTTGCGCCTTGAGAAGTACCGTCGCCATTGCTACCGCGTTCACCGTTATTATTACCAGAACGAACATAACCGGGATTAACAATTTTGCGTCCGGTAAAATCCCCTTGTACCTCGATAGGTGAACTTACCGGAAATGTCCGCAAGCCATAGCCGGGAAACCTAGGTAAAACAGCGAAAATGCTCAGTCCTATACTTACTATGATTAAAAAATTAATAATTAAGAATTTTAAATTAAAAACCGCAGAATCTGGATTTTTTGATGGTTGTTTTTTAATTGTTAGGGGTTCTAAACCCAATCGCGAAC
>JBHJOU010000683.1:0-3168 GCA_050329355.1 Rivularia sp. (in: cyanobacteria) | reverse complement strand
CTAGGAATAATTTACTTCAGTAAGTACTTAAGTAGATTTAATTATCTGTATAGATTTGTTAGCAAGGCTTTATGTTTGACTCTCTATACAAAAATAAAAATCCCCCAGCGTGCTTGTAGGCTTACCGGGGGAGACAGTTATCAGGGTGCATCTACCAATTATATGTACCGCATCTAACAGCGAGTTTCCGGATCAAACTGTATAAATATGTTTGGGTGCTTTTGAATGCTAAATATTGCTAAATATTGCTAAATGCTGCATCTAAAAATAAAAATCCCCCAGCGTGCTTGTAAGCTTACCGGGGGAGACAGTTATCAGGGTGCATCTACCAATAAAGTGTTCTAAAGTTAACCAGTATCTTCCGGATAAAATTATCAAAACCCTGTTAAAAGTTGTATAGCAAACAACTTGTATTAATGCGTTTGTATCTGTTCGCACGCTATCCAGTAATTTTTGAATGATAATGAAGCGAGGTTTTGTATTTATCTCGCTTTCTGATCACCCAGATTTAATTTCTCGGTGGATAAAAATGCATTTTGGTGCGATCGCGACGCGTTAATAATCAAAAAAGCGCAAAAAATTCCAGTAAATATGAGTCTTACTGAGGAATTAAAGATTGAGGTGCATATATAACTAAGTTAGTTCTAGGCACATTTAGTCCAATCCGGATAAAGTTGTAAGAGTGGAGAAGCCAAAAAACCACATTAAAACCAGAAACATCAAAGCACTTAGATGCATCTAATGTATCAGGAAGAGCAAAACATAGACTTAAAACAAAAGCGTTTCCAACCAGATAAGTTAGGTAAACAGGAGAAGTTGTGACCCAGGAATTTCATATTTCCGTAACCCCAGTAGGACAAAATGACTACTTGGTACGGACGGAACAAGTCGCACCTGGGGTACCCTTAGCAGAAGAACTGGTAAGGTGGCCGGTGGCTGACTGGTTAGTAGCTGCTGGGAGTTTAATGAACGACCCATTGCAGTCGGTATTGCAGGGTGATGCGATGGCATTAAGCGCCTGTCTTGAAGAGACAAATGCAAGAAACTCAGTCAACTTAGTCACACTGGGTCAGCAACTTTATAATGCGCTTTTTCAAGGCACTCTCAGGGATAGTTGGATTACCGCCCAAGGTATTGCCCAAAATCATCAACAGGTACTGCGTCTGCGTTTGGGTTTAAAAGATACCAAACTAGCCCGTCTTCCTTGGGAAGTAATGCACCAGGGCGATCGCCCCATCGCTACAGGACCTTATATTGCTTTTTCTCGCTATCAAAGCGGGATGAGCGGAGCATCTCGTTTACCATCAAGAAATATACCGCAGTTATCAAATGAAGGCGGGATCAAAGTATTAATGGTGATTGCTTCTCCTGCCGACCAAGTGCGTCTTAACCTTTTAAAACAAGAAGCCATCAGACTGCAAGCGGAGCTGGAACGCAAAACCCAAAATGGCGGCGCTCATCTGCCAGAAATTCAATTATCGGTACTCGAACAACCCGGAAGAGAAGAATTAACTCAAGCCTTAGAACAAGGAAATTATCACGTCCTGCACTATTCAGGTCATAGTAACTTTGGTGCAAACGGTGGAGAAATTTACTTAGTTAGTGGTAGAACAGGTCTAACCGAAACTCTGTACGGTGATGATTTAGCTGGTTTGTTGGTTAACAACAATATCCAAATGGCAGTATTTAACTCGTGTTTGGGAACTTATGCCGCCACTTTAGAGAGTAATCCCGATACTGGACAACGCAACCTCACCGAAACACTGGTGAAGCGAGGCATTAAGAGCATTTTGGCAATGTCAGAACGCATTCCCGATGAAGTAGCATTAACCCTAACGCAGTTATTTTATCGGAATCTATCTCAGGGATATGCCATAGATTTGTGCGTGAGTCGGATGCGTCAAGGATTAATTTCTGCTTACAGTTCCCATCAACTGTATTGGGCGCTACCAATTTTATATCTTCAGCCAGAATTTGATGGTTATTTAGACCCAGAAGTTTACTTATCCCCCCAGGGAGAATTATTTAGTGAATACGACCCTACAGCCAGCGCAGCGTCAGCACTTTACGCTTCTATTCCTAACCATAACTCCGATGCAATTCCCATGGAGGGAGAGATATCCTATGAACCAGAAGATTCTTTGGAATTAGATTGGCTAGGTGAAAATACTTGGGGAGACTTGGTTGATGAAATTGAATACGACGATTCAAGCTATTCGGAAGATTCTGCAATAGTTACGGATTTATTCCGACAGTTGGATGACGAAAAATCCTTAAGTGAACCTCCCATGAATGCGGAGTTAGTACAACAGTTTGACTATGATTACCAACAAGAACAACTATCCCCGGACTTAGATTATCAATCTGAGGATACTTTGATATGGAACGAAAGCGAATATCCTTCACAAGTTAGTTCGCAAAAAGGTACAGTAAGTAATGAGACTGTGTTGCAAGATAGCTTGACTCGTAATTGGCAACAAGATAGTCAAGTTACTACCGAGTCAGCAAAAGCCGCAGCTAAAAAGCAAAAACGACAGCAGCGCATAGCGCTTTTCGGGGTGTTGGGAATCAGTGTAATTGCGGTATTTGGGAGTATAAATTTTTGGAAAGGTCAGCAAAAACCCGATCTTCTTCAACCAGCTATTGTTCGAGAAAAGCGATTTGATCTCAAGACTGCTCAAACTGAAGCTGTGACTACCTACGCTAGCGAAAAATTAAGTCAAGGTAATATTGACACTGGTTTAGAAGCTGTAGAAGAATTACTCGATCGCGGTGCTTTAAGTAACGCTGAAATCGCACTGGAAAATATTGATCGAGAACAATTAGCTAAAAATCCAGATGTAAATTTTATTAAAGGGCGATTAGCATGGCAATTTGTGCAAAAAGGAAATAATAAATACAGTATCGATGATGCCCGACGTTTCTGGGAAATCGCTGATAAAATCAACGAAAATTCTTTTTTGTATAAAAATGCTTTGGGGTTTGCTCATTATGCCGGAGGTGATTTAAACCGAGCTAACGATTCTTGGTTAAAAGCTTTAGATTTAACTTTTAAAAAGAATCCCGCGCAAAACGTATCTTTAACCTCCGCGCCTCAAGTCATCGATCAAGAAGCTTTATCAGCTTATGCTGGACTAGCTTTAAGTTTATATCAATCTTCAATGGAGC
>JBHJOU010000687.1:0-3543 GCA_050329355.1 Rivularia sp. (in: cyanobacteria) | reverse complement strand
TGCCAACTCAAGGGAATTTCTAATAAATCTCTAGTTCCTGTCAAACCTTGACCGATAAATAGTAACAAAGCAAAAGTATTTAAAACAGTGTGGATAGTCCGCCAACGGTTAGATTTATCACGATAAATTTCTGGTACAATTGCTAAGGAGAAAATCATCAATAAAGCTGCCGTAATCCCATAATAATAATGCGACCAATACCATTCATTTGTACGTCGAAAAACACCATCTTGACAACCTATTATAACTAATCCCATACCTGTTAAAGTTGCAAAAATTGCTCGCCATTGTTTCTTTTGCGCTTTGTAGAGAAATATTAAAGAAGCGATAGTAGCAACAAACATTAATAGGATAAAAATCACTTGAAAAGGTGCTTTATTCCACAATTGATTTTTGATGATATTTTTGCTAATTGGGTGCGCTAAACCAATTAAAGTTAATCCCACAACCGAACCAGTTAACCAATCTCCTAAACGCTTGTGTTCTGTACCAACAACGGGAGGAATCTTACTTTTACCATTATCCTTGATTTGTAAACGACGCTGACGTGCTGACCATGCAAAATTGACTACATTACCGATAAGGGGGAATACAAAAATAATTGCGATCGCGGGATGTATGAGAGTGAAAAAATCTGCTAGTTCCATCTTTATTGTCCAAGCTTTGTATTATCAATTATTGAAGAGGAGCGATTAAAAAATCATTTATGCTTTTAAAACTGCATAACCAAAAGTTGCGTTAAATTGACGACACCATACAGCTACAGATTTGAAGTTTGCTAAATCGACATTTTCAGGAATTTCATACTTTTGAGTACCGCTCGTACTTTTCAACGGAGCAATAGTTACATAATCTGCTTCTTTAATTCCGGTGATTGGTAATTTATCATCTTTGTGGAGAATCACAAATAAATCTGGTCCGCTATCAGATTTAAACTTGTCATCAAATTGAATATATTTCTTGCCATTTTCAGTAATAATACTAGCTGTTCCTTTAGTAGGGTGTTCTGCATCTTGAAAGGTTCCGGAAGCTTGTACTGAACTAGTAGCAGGAGTTTCGGCAACTGTCTGAACTTGAGGCTGAGTTTCCGATTGGGATTCTATATTTGTGCAACCGACGCTTAATAAAGCAACAATACCTAAAACTGCGACATATTTGAATTTCATGGCGGTGTCCTCAAATTCGTTTATGAGTACACTTTAGGGCTTTGTTGTAATAGATAAATTAATAGAAGCTGAGAAGTTGTTGAAAATTCGGCTAAAATTTTAGACTGTATTTTTAATCTGGTTTTAATTTAGGAATTTGAAAATAAAATTATACTACACTTGAGATTGAATTCTTGAGGCAACTACCAATGATTATTACACCATCTAAAAGAAGAAAATATCGACGCAAATTTCAAAGGATATTTAAAATTAGAATTGCAACTCTATTTTTATTCAGCATTGTTATTATATCGGCAATTATCGTTGCAGGCTGGTTTGCTGGCGAAGATCAAATCAACGCCATTTTTGCTGAAATAAACGTTTTACAGCAGAATCCACCCATATGGTTGGAAGTCCCGATGGTAACGGGGAAATATTTATTAGTGCCGACTGTAGCGTTATTATTAACTGTTTTGATAATAATGAAAATTTCTCCCCAACCCCGTATTTGGTCGCGAAGATTAGTAGTTGGAATATTATTAATATTAACTGGTAGATATGTTTTATGGCGGTCTTTATCAACACTAAACCTTAATACTCCTTTGAATGGTGCATTTAGTTTGGGTTTATTTTTTTTGGAAATGTTGATATTATTCAGTGCGACAATTCAGTTATTTTTAATGTTGAATGTTAAAGAACATCGTCATGATGCAGATAGAAAATCTATCGCTGTGATTGAAGGAAATTTTCATCCTAGTGTCGATATTTTGATTCCGACTTACAATGAACCAACTTTTATTTTGCGGCGGACAATTATTGGTTGTCAAGCTTTAGAATACGATAATAAAACAATTTATTTATTAGACGATACTCGCCGTCCGGAAATGCAAGCTTTAGCTGAAGAGTTAGGATGTGAGTATATTACCAGAGCAGATAATCGCCATGCGAAAGCAGGTAACTTAAATCATGCATTTACTAAAATCGATGGAGAATTAATTGTTGTTTTTGATGCCGATTTTATTCCGACAAAAAACTTTCTTACTCGTACTGTAGGCTTCTTTCAAGATGAACAAATAGCCTTAGTACAAACACCACAAAGCTTTTATAATGCAGACCCCATTGCTCATAATTTAGGTTTAGAAAATGTTGTAACTCCAGAAGAAGAAGTATTTTACAGACAAATTCAACCGATAAAAGATAGTGCTGGAAGTGTCGTTTGTGCAGGAACTTCTTTTGTTCTTAGACGTAGCGCTTTAGAAAAAACTGGCGGTTTTGTCACCGAATCTCTTAGCGAAGATTACTTTACGGGAATCAATTTATCAGCTAAAGGTTACAAACTTATTTATTTAGATGAAAAGCTGAGTGCGGGTTTAGCTGCGGAAAATATCGGCGCACACGCAACACAACGTATCCGGTGGGCGCAAGGTACTTTACAAGCATTTTTTATTAAATCAAATCCTCTGACAATTCGAGGATTAAAACCATTACAAAGACTAGCTCATTTAGAAGGATTGCTCAATTGGTTTGGCAGTATTTCCCGCGTTGGATTTCTATTAATGCCTTTAGCATATTCATTTTTAGGGATTATTCCAGTACAAGCAACTGTAGAAGAAGCCCTTTATTTTCTCTTGCCTTTTTACCTGACTCAACTAACAGTATTCTCTTGGTTAAATTCCCATTCTCGCTCTGCAATTCTCTCAGAAATATATAGTATAGCTTTAGCTTTTCCCCTAGCATTAACTGTAATTAAAGTAATGCTGAATCCCTTCTCCAAAGGATTTAAAGTTACACCCAAAGGAAATGCAAATAATAAATTTTATTTTAACTGGAATTTAGCTATACCGTTAATTATTTTATTCATCGGTAATGCTATTAGTTTATGGCGCAATTTAGGAATGTGTTTAGCATTATTATGGCAGCAAACAACAACTCCTGAAATAGTACAACATTTCCAAGGTTTAGATTTAGGATGGATATGGAGTATTTATAATTTATTATTAATTGGGATTGCTTTATTAATATTACTAGATGCACCCAAAGCCGATGTTTACGAATGGTTCGATTTGCGAAGAATAGTACGTTTAAACATTGGTGAACAAACCGCTTGGGGAATCACTACAATGATTTCCGAAGTCGGTGCAGAAATCGCACTAACTCAACAAATACCCATAGAATTAATTCCTACTCAATCAGTAAATCTAGAAATAGCTGAAGAAAACTTACAACTTAATGCAGAAATTATTAGTACTAGCATCAAAGACGAATTTCTCACCATTCGAGTTAAATTTCCCTTAGTCACCTTACCCCAACATCGTCGTTTAGTAGAAATGTTATTCTGTCGTCCCGGACAATGGAAGCGTAGATGTACTCCCAACGAATTGCAATCATTTATACTACT